>CAYWHT010000651.1:0-2793 GCA_964458135.1 uncultured Saprospiraceae bacterium
GCTCTACCCAGGATTACCCGAATACCCCTTTCGGTCGTGATCTGCAACTCACCGCCGAGCTCATCACCGCCGATACCGACACCAAAATCTACTATCTCAGTCTAACGGGCTTCGATACCCACGCCAACCAGAAAAACCAGCAGGAGCGATTGCTCCAACAGTACGGGGATGGTTTGAAGGCCTTCGTCACCGATTTACGGCAGCACAACCTCCTGGAGGACACGCTGATCATGACCTTTTCGGAATTCGGCCGGAGGGTGGAGCAAAACGCCAGCAACGGCACTGATCACGGTACGGCCAACAATTTATTCTTGATCGGCGGAAAACTTCAACACCCTGGCCTGTTCAACGCCGCCCCCGACCTCTCCCGCCTGGACAAGGGCGACCTGATCTATCAGATTGACTTCCGGCAAATCTACGCCACCCTGCTGGAGGATTGGCTGCAGGCTGATGCGACGGGCGTGTTAGGACGGCGGTTTGAGAGATTGGCGCTCTTGCAGGATAGGTAGTTGACAGTGGGAAGTGCTTAGCGAATGTTTTGCACTCCCCGCACCAAGAGGGACACCTCGTTGTTCAACACCTCGATAAAGCCGCTGTCGATATCGAAGACCATCGTTTTTCCGGCTTCTTGCGAGGTCTCGATGGCGCCGGTTTCCTCGTTGAAAATGCGGTGCTCCCCAGTCGCGGTAACGATGGAGACGGGCCCTGATTCCAGGGAAGAAACGATCGGGGCGTGATTTTTAAGAACCTGAAATTGGCCCAGTGAGCCCGGTACTTTAACTGACGTAATGGCTCCCTGGAAAATTTCTTTCTCCGGTGTCAGTACGGTGATATTCATGAATAGTATGATTAGGGGCCGATTACCCCGCTCCACGGAGTGATCGGCCCGGTATCAGCAATACGATCAGGCTTCGGCTTCCGCCAACATTTTTTTACCGGCCTCGATGACGTCATCGATGGTGCCTTTCAGGTTGAAGGCCGATTCCGGATATTCGTCCATTTCACCTTCGAGAATCATTTTAAATCCGCGGATAGTTTCTTCGAGGGAGACCATCACGCCGGGGATGTTGGTAAACTGCTCGGCCACGTGGAAGGGCTGCGAGAGGAAGCGCTGCACCCGGCGGGCGCGGTGTACGACGGTCTTATCTTCGTCGGAGAGTTCTTCCATACCCAGGATGGCGATAATGTCCTGCAATTCCTTGTAGCGCTGCAGGATACCGATCACCTGCTGGGCGGTATCGTAGTGTTCGTCGCCGATGATTTCGGGATCGAGGATGCGGGAAGTAGAATCCAGCGGATCGATCGAAGGGTAGATACCCTGGGAAGCCAGCTTACGGCTCAATACCGTGGTGGCGTCCAGGTGGGCAAAAGTGGTTGCCGGAGCCGGGTCGGTAAGGTCATCCGCCGGCACGTATACCGCCTGCACCGAGGTGATGGAGCCCCGGCGGGTAGAGGTAATGCGCTCCTGCATCAGTCCCATCTCGGTGGCCAGGGTGGGTTGGTAACCTACGGCCGAGGGCATCCGGCCCAACAGGGCGGAGACTTCCGAACCGGCCTGGGTGAAACGGAAAATATTATCGATAAAGAACATGATATCGCGGCCGCCGGTGGGATCGTCGAGATCGCCGTCACGGTAGTACTCGGCCACGGTCAGACCGGAGAGGGCCACACGGGCGCGGGCGCCGGGCGGTTCGTTCATCTGGCCGAAGATCAGCGTAGCCTGGGAGGTTTTCAGGGTATCCATATCCACTTTGGAAAGATCCCATCCGCCGGATTCCATGCTTTCGATGAATTCCTCGCCGTAGCGAATCACGTTGGCTTCGATCATCTCGCGGAGCAGGTCGTTCCCCTCACGGGTGCGCTCGCCCACGCCGGCGAATACGGAGATGCCTTCGTAACCCTTGGCAATATTGTTAATGAGCTCCAGGATCAATACGGTCTTGCCTACACCGGCGCCCCCGAACAATCCGATCTTACCTCCTTTCTGGTAGGGCTCGATCAAGTCGATCACCTTAATACCCGTGTAGAGCACCTCCAGTGAGGTAGACAGCTGCTCGTAAGTTGGCGGCTGACGGTGGATGGGGTAGGCGTCCTCGCCTTTGTCTACGGCGCCGATGCCGTCGATGGCCTGACCCACCACGTTGAAAAGGCGGCCCTTGATCTTATCGCCGATGGGCATGGTCATGGGGCGTTGGGTGTTGACCACTTCCATGCCGCGAACCAGACCCTCCGTAGAGTCCATCGCAATGGTGCGGACGCTATCCTCACCCAGGTGCTGCTGTACTTCGAGGACCAAAACATCGCCTTCGCCGCGGTTAATTTCCAGTGCGCTATAGATTTCGGGTAGACTCGACTCTTCGGCGAAGCTGACGTCCACCACCGGGCCGATCACCTGTTTGACTTGACCGATATTTGCCATGTGCTCTTATTTGTGCGGTAAAAAGATAGTTCCTAAAAATCGGTGCAAATTTAGCGTTTTGTCTTGATAATCAAAAGCGAAAAAATTTTAGTTGGCCTCATCGCTCGTCACTGTGGCGTCAGACTTTCACGTTGCTTGCAAAAAAAGGAAGGTAGTCAGAATATTAATCGGCATCCATCCACTTTTTAAGGCTAAAATTTTAGCCGGCTTGGTTTTGCCGTAGGTCTATTTTGGAGAGGTTTTGGTCCGATTTTGCCATCTTTTTTTAAAAGAGCAGGGCATCTCTTAAGCGATTTAATCTTCTTAATTTATGGCCAGTGCCCATAGCTACCTGACCGATGAGCAACGCAGTCTATCGCCGAAAGAAGCCGCGA
>CAYWHT010000652.1:0-2787 GCA_964458135.1 uncultured Saprospiraceae bacterium
GCCAGGGGGGGCGCCCATGAGGCGGGAGACGGCGTGGCGTTCCTGAAATTCGCTCATATCGATGCGGGTAATGGCCTTTTCATCGTCGAACAATACTTCGGCTAGCGTTTTGGCCAGTTCGGTTTTACCTACGCCGGTGGGCCCCAGGAAGATAAACGATCCGATGGGGCGATCGGCGTCTTGCAGGCCGGCCCGGCTTCTGCGCACGGCGTCGCTGACGGCGCGCACGGCTTCGCGTTGCCCGATGAGGCGTTTGCCAATTTCCTGCTCTAGGTGGAGTAATTTCATTTTTTCGCTTTGCAGCATTCTGGACACCGGGATGCCGGTCCAGCGGGCCACCACTTCGGCTACGTCGTCGCCCGTCACCTCGTCATTGGTAAAGCGCTGGTCATCGGGCAGCTGGTCGAGTTTTTCCTCGGCGGCTTTCAGCATGGCCTGCTGGTCCTGAAGGGCGCCGTAGCGAATTTTGGCGACCGTTTCGTAATCGCCATTGCGCTCTGACTTTTCGGCCTGTTGCTCCAGTTCTTCAATTTCCTGTTTGATATTCTGTATGGTGTCGACGATTTCCTTTTCGTTGCGCCATGCCGCGCGCAGGGAGTCGCGGCGTTCCCGCGCATTGGCGATTTGCTCGTTGATGGATTCGAGGAGTTTTTCGTTGCGTTCGCGCTTGATGGCTTCCCGCTCGATTTCGAGTTGCCGGACGCGGCGGTCCTGCTCGTCCACTTCTTCGGGTACGGAGTCCAGTTCAAGGCGCAGGCGGGCCGCCGCCTCGTCGATCAGATCGATCGCTTTGTCGGGCAGGTAGCGATCGGAGATGTAGCGGTGGGAAAGTTCCGCCGCGGCGATCAGGGCTTCGTCCTGGATTTCAATCTTATGGTATACTTCGTAACGTTCCTGTAATCCCCGCAGGATGGAAATGGTGTCTTCCACCGAAGGCTCCTCGATCAGGACGGTCTGGAAGCGCCGCACGAGGGCTTTGTCTTTTTCGAAGTAACGCTGGTATTCATCGAGGGTGGTGGCGCCGATGGTGCGCAGCTCGCCCCGCGCCAGAGCGGGTTTGAGGATGTTGGCGGCATCCATGGCGCCCTGACCGCCCCCGGCGCCGATCAGGGTATGAATCTCATCGATAAATAAAATAATCTGTCCTCCGGATTCAGTGACCTCCTTGATGACGCTTTTCAGGCGCTCTTCGAATTCGCCTTTGTATTTGGCGCCGGCGATTAGGGAAGCGATATCGAGGATGTAGATTTTCTTTTCGCGCAAGTTCTCGGGCACGTCACCTTTGACGACGCGCCAGGCGATACCCTCCACGATGGCCGTCTTACCTACGCCGGCCTCCCCAATGAGGATGGGGTTGTTTTTTTTGCGGCGGGAAAGGATGTGCAATACCCGGCGAATTTCCTCATCACGCCCGATGATGGGGTCCAGTGCGCCCGACTCGGCCCGGGCACAGAGGTTGATGGCGTAGCGATCGAGGGCGTTGTAGGTATTTTCGGCGTTTTGGTCGCTCACCTTTTTGCCCTTGCGTAGTTCCTGGATGGCGGTGCGCAGCCCCGACTCGTCGGCGCCCAATTCTCGCAATAATTTGCCGCCGCGATCGTCGCCTTGTACAATACCCAACAGGATCAATTCGATGGAAATGTACTCGTCGCCAAAATCGGGCATCATCTTCTTGGCGCGACCGAGGGCCTTGTTGGCGTCGGTCGTTAGGTATTGCTTTTCCGAACCGGCCACTTTGGGGTAGCTGCGAATCATGGCTTCCAGCCGGTTACGTAAAGCGCTCATGCTTACGTTGACCTTTTGGAGTAAGAAAGAAGTGACGTTTTCGTCGGTTTCCAGGATGCCCTTGATGAGGTGGGTGGTGTCGACCTGCTGCTGCTCCATGCCGTCGGCGATCTTCTGGGCCTTGCGGATGGCGTCTTGAGCTTTTATGGTGAAATTGTCGTAAGTCATTCCGGATGTTGATTTGTTGATGTGTTGATGTGTTCCTTCAATTTCCGGAATGGGGAAATCGAAGCACTCGTTGCCTTGATTAGGAAATCGAATTCCCGACTTGCCAGCTATCCAATTTCCGATAAAGCCATCGCCTTTGGATGGCGCCGGCGAATTCGATGTCCAATTTTCGAATCTACAATAAAATTCCAATTCGATTGCCAATGTAATCTACGAAAACGGCAGGTGCATCGACCTGCCGTTGGGGCTACCATCCACCATCTACTATTCAATCCGCACTACATCCTCCGCTGAACGGCTTCCCCTTGGCCAATACCGGAGTCTTCCAGCACCTGGCTTTTCCTACAGGCGGCTCATCGAAGGCATTGCGGCCGTCAAAGGAGCCTCCCCGAAAAGCAACCTCCGGCGACCCCATCAAACCAGCTAAACGGCCCACTAATACCGGGAAATTCCGGCGCCGGGCTCTTGAGCGGTAATGCCCCTGAAATGCTGGTAACTATTGTCGGGGCGCCACCAGCTACCCAGCCACATGGCCAATGCACTGGCCAACCCACCCCAGATCAGGGATGGCGTAGCGGAATTGAGGAAGAATTCAAACAATATCCAGGTACCCATGCCGGTGAGGATGGAGGCGATGGCGCCCGTGCGGGAGGCGCGTTTCCAATACAGGCCGGCGGTGAGCGGCACAAAGAGGGAAACCAGGCTCAGGGCCGACGACTGGGCGACCAAATCGTAAATATTGCCCTCGATGGCCGCCATTAAGCCCGAACAAAGCGCCACAAACACTACGGAAAAACGCATTAGCCGCAGTAAGGCTTTATCGCCTAAATTGGG
>CAYWHT010000653.1:0-288 GCA_964458135.1 uncultured Saprospiraceae bacterium
ACGCAACGGCGGCTACGCCTACGGCAACAATTACGGGCTGCGCTACTTGCGCGAATGGCCGGTCGACTACGTGCTGGTATCCAATAACGACATCCTTTTGGATGATCCATTCCTGATTCACCAGTTGGTTGACATTTACCCCAGCCTGCACAAGCCGGCCTTCATTGCTCCCCGCATGGTGGTCGACGGCCGGGAAGACGACAAACACCAAGCCTGGCGGCTACCTGCGTTTCGGCATGAATTGTTGCTTTCCCTGCGCAGCCTCTACGCCATCGGCCGGCTGTTGGG
>CAYWHT010000653.1:298-2779 GCA_964458135.1 uncultured Saprospiraceae bacterium
CTGTTGGGGCTCGCCAACCACTACCGCTTCCGCGATGATGAACAAGGGGTATACGCGGTTGACTGCCTGTCGGGCTCTTTTTTTCTGGGGGCCAAAGCCGTATTTTTCCGGCTGGGGCTTTTTGACGAGCGCACCTTCTTATATATGGAGGAAAACATCCTGGCCTGTAAGGTGCGGCGGGAAGGATTGCAAAATTACTTTTTGCGTAGCGCTCAATTCCGGCACGACATCGGTAAGACTACCCGTAGCTTTCACAGTCTGCGTTATCTCCAAAAAATTCGGTTAGCCAGTACATCTTACTACCTAAGGCGCTACCGCGGGGCCTCTTATTGGCAACTTCGTCTCCTGCGGAGTACTTACCGGCTATGGCTACTGGAGACGAAGTTGCTGGGGGCATGGCGACGGTTGCGGGCTTACTTCCGGTAATCCAAGGGTGGTTCCCGGTCGCCCAGCAGGGCTTGGTATTCAAAATCGGCCCCCCGTTTTTCCTGTAGTTCTTCGGTGGCTTTTTCCGTAAGGGAGGGATCTTTGAACAAATCGATGGCGGTAAGGGCAAGCGTTTTGGCCGCCACCATCATGCCTTTGGCGCCAATACTGGCGCCGCCGGCGGCAATGGCCTGCCAGCTGTGGGCTGAAGTACCGGGCACCCAGGTGGCGGCGCGCATGCCCGCGGTGGGCACCATCCAGCTGACGTCGCCTACATCGGTAGAGCCGCCACTGCCGCGCATCTGAACTTTGTAGGGGGCGATGGTTGCCGCTTCTTCGAGTTCAGCCTCGGTGAACTCGTAAGAATCGATGATCTGCTCGGCGAAAGCCCGCTCTTCCTCATCGTATTGTACGCCACCGACTTGTTTTAAGTTGTCGTACATCAGTTCGGCCAGCGTTTCGTTGGGCAATAAATTGTACAGGCCGTGAATGACTTCGTATTCCACTTCGGTACTGGTGCCCGCCGCGGCCCCTTCGGCGGCCTGGACGACGCGCTCGAAGAGCCGGCGCACCATCTCTGGCTCGGGATGGCGAACGTAATAAAACACCTCGGCGTAATCGGGCACCACGTTGGGCGCTTCTCCGCCGCGGGTAATGACTTAGTGGATGCGGGTTTCCATGGGCACGTGCTCGCGCATGAGGTTGACCATGTAATTCATCGCCTCGACGCCGTTGAGGGCGGAACGCCCATTTTGGGGAGAGGCGGCGGCGTGGGAGGAGATGCCGCGGAAGCGAAATTTGGCCGACTTATTGGACAGCGAAGAGCTGGCGCTGGCGCTGTTGGAACTGCCCGGATGCCAGTGCAGGACGGCATCTACATCTTCAAAGAGCCCCGCGCGCACCATATAAACTTTTCCAGCCCCACCTTCTTCGGCCGGGGTGCCGTACACCCGCAAGGCGCCCGGCATGCCGGATTCTTCCATCCAGTTTTTGACGGCGATCGCAGCGGCGGTGGAGCCGGTGCCGAAAAGATGGTGCCCACAGGCGTGACCGGCATTTTTATCTTCGCGCTCCGCCCGGTAGGGCACGGCCTGTTGGGAAATACCTGGCAAGGCGTCAAATTCGGCCAGAATGCCCACTACCGGCGCTCCCTCGCCGTAGGAAGCAATGAAAGCAGTAGGGATGTCAGCGACGCCTTCTTCGATACTAAAGCCCGCCTGGCGGAGTTGATCTTTCAATATGCCGCTGCTTTCGTGCTCCAGGTAGCCCAATTCCGCCAAATCCCAGATTTTTTGGCCACCTGGGCATAGTCTTTTTGTCGTTGTTCCAGTTGCTTAAGAACGGCTTTTTCGTCCTTTGCGAGTTGCGCCCAAAGAACAGTGGGCGTAATGAGAAGAAAGAAAAACAATAGACGATAAGGGTTCATACTCTACCAATTTTTTAGTTGCCAGAGTAAAGTAAAAAATTCCGGCCAAATAGTGGTTCCCGGTCTTGCGCAACTAATATTTTTTAGACATATTTAAAATCCGCTTGCCTACCACTTTCACGATTGCTTTCCCGCAATTAAAGACGTGCATTATGTCGAAAGCCAAGACCCGGCAGGAAATTGCCTCAGAGTACGGGATTAGCCGTCGAACACTGCTCCGTTGGATGAAGCGTAAAAATATCGATATTTCCAACGGGTTGGTAACCCCGGGAGATCAAAGAAAAATCTACAATACTTTTGGCCTACCTAAAGGAGATCGCACCAAACGCAAAAAATCGAGAACTTGAATGCCGCAGCAGCGTCCCCCCTTGGCGCCAAATGTCCCATTTTGACCCAAACTGTCCCAGAAAAGATGGAAATAATTACCGACCTTTATGGCGGAAGTTATAGTTCAACAACCCAAGGTTTCGCTTCGCGTCTACTGCCTGGTGTGAAATGATGGCGCAGCTATTTTTTAGCTCGCAAGTCCAGGATGCTGACTGCAGAGTCAGGGGCAAAAAACGCAGACGATGCTTAAGCATCGGCGAGGCTTTTTAACGCAGCGAGCTGAAACACCTAGGAGCGAAGCG
>CAYWHT010000654.1:0-2768 GCA_964458135.1 uncultured Saprospiraceae bacterium
TGATTCAAGAGTTGCACCCCACTCTTGAATACGCGCCTTGTCTATCGCCAAAATAGCCTCCCGAATAGACGCACCTTTAGGTGCAGCCGGTTGGTAGCAAGAGTGTGCGTTAAGGATGGCCGGGCGCTCCGTAGGAGCAGCCTTTTTTGGGGATGTGCGTGAAACCGGAGAAGCGCTCTAACCGGCTGCCCCGCTGGGGCGCCTCCTACGGATTGCGTTATTTACCCCGGACTTGGCGCCCGGGGCTATCAACCGGATGCCCCGCCAGGGCTTCCAGCCATCCTTTCAATCAACAGCTACCAATATGATTACCCCCAGCACCTCGGCAACTAAATACCTGACCGTTTTCGCGGCTTCTTTCGGCGATAGACGGCGTTGCTCATCGGTCAGGTAGCTATGGGCTATCTTTGATTCAAGAGTTGCACCCCACTCTTGAATACGCGCCTTGTCTATCGCCGAAATAAGCTCCCGAAAACGATCATTTACTTAGTGCCCGAAGCATTAGTGATTCGCACCAGCATCTACTATCTACCTGCCAAACCACGCCCCACCCAAATTTTTTCAAAATTTCTTCTCCAAAGTGGGTACTTCCTACCCCAAACCGGGTACTAAGAGAGTAAATCATTAAAGGAAAAAATTCCGGTGCAAAAGCCGCCAACGCCTACCGTTGAGCGGTTCTTCCGGGGTGCTTGTTATAGTCTGCCAACCCAAAATTTGTGAAGTTAAAAAGCGACGCCTACGTTTTTTGCCCCTGACCCTGCGGTCAGGATCTCGGACTTGCGAGCCGAAAAATAGCGGCGTCCCATTTTCATCAATCCTGACTTGGGAGGCTATAGTATATCCATTCCGTGACGCGATGGGGCCATCGTGCAGATATAATAAGTATGCCATTAGGTGATAAAAAGTCACCTGCTTGGGCTGGAAAAGTATTTATGAAAGTTCGCTTTTTTTAAAAAAAAAATTATGGATTATGAAAACCAAATGGGTTTTTGGTGACCTGCGCAAGTGGGCTCACCTCTCCTCTTTTTGCTGTCTTTCTGGCGTCACGCAATGTGAGGCCGTTGTCAACCTCAGCAAGGAGAAGGACGGCGTAACCGAAGATGTCGTAGACGGTTAAAGCACTCGGAGGCATTCCGGGTAGCGGACAGCCGGTCAATCCAGCTCATTGATTTTAGCCAGCAGCCATTCGTGGGCGATGATGGGCTGATCCGCTACTTGTTTTTTGAGTACGGCTTTATCAAGCTTATCATCAAGGAGCAAGTGCCTGGCCAGTTGTAACGTAAATTTTATGAAATTATAGTAGGGCTGCTTTTTATCTTCGGCCCAGTCGGCTTTTTTGCGTAGATATTGCCGGAAGTTGTTGGCCTCGGTGACGAGCCGGTCGTAATAAGTATCGTCGCCCTTATTCTGAAATTCGTAAAGGGTTCGCAAAAGAAGGGACCGAATGCGCAGGCGAAAAGGCGAAAAGCGCCGATCGGCAAGTAGCGCTTCCTGTACCGCTTTTTGGTAGTGTCCGCGGTGGAAGGCGAGATAAGCCCTGCTGAGATGGATGGTGGTCTTTTGTTTTTGCTCTTCGATTCGGTGACCATAGTCTTCAAGCAGTTGTTCGGCCAGATGAAATTCTTTGAGGACCGCCGCCGTGATCAAAATATTTAAAAAAGTATAAGCGGAGATACATCCATTCAGGACGTAAAGTCCGCGCTCCAGGCCGAAACGGTAGAGGGATAGCAATTCCTGCCGCAATTCGGGTTGGCCCGCATTGGATTTGCGGATGACGATATTGGTGAGCAACTTTAAAATCGATGCCTGTTCCCAGCGATCGATGCTCGCAGAGGTTTCGAATACTAGTTTTTTGGTTTCCGGATAGAGGGTGTGGAAATTTTCGTCGCGACCGAGGAGGATGAGGTTGCGGTAAATAATGGTTAGCGGCAGGGGGTTTTGGATACGCTGGCTCTGGTTGATTACTTCATCCAAGAGCGCGATATCGTGTTGTTCGGATAAAAAATTTTGGCGGTTTAACAATTCGCAGGCGTAACGTAGTTTGTGGAGGAAGTAACATTCGTCGAGCAAATTCATCATTTCCACCTGTCGTCCGGGGCCTTCCCGGAGGGGGTCGTAGGCGGGATGAACGTACTGGATGTAACTCAGCCACAAGCGCTGTAAAAAATACTCGAGGTCTTTAGTTTTCTTCTTTTTCATTTCCCGTTCCGCGCGCTGCACCCGGGTAAAGAACAATTCATTGTGTTCCCGGTCGCGCAGGGCTTCCGACAGTTCGCGGAAATAGACATCGGGCCGGTACTGAAATCGCTCTACTGCGTAGAAAACTTCCACCTTTTTGGTCAGGTCGGAAAGGGCGTCGCGAAATTTCCGGTCTTTAGCTTTGGTAAAGGGCGCGTCTTCGGGAAATACCCGCTCGAAAACGGCTGCTTTCTGCAATCCAGTCGATCGGAATTGCGGGTGAAATTCGGCCAGTGCTCGGAAAATCTCCTGGGTGGTGGTATTGGTGTTGAAATAGGGAGAGGCCAAAAAGCGGCCCAGTTTTTTGATTTCTTTTTTGGATAGCGGTTGGAGTAGCTTAACGATCTTGCTTTTTAACATTGCCCGACACTTTTTTACTCACCTTTTGGCAAAGGCTAATAAAAATAGGTGTTTTGTAGTACAAATTGGGTAATTTAGGATTTGTTCTTGGTCGACAAAACCCAGTTCTCACCTACCTTATACGCAAAAACGTTCGCTTTGATTCAATCCGCGGGACACTAGCACTAATC
>CAYWHT010000655.1:0-2758 GCA_964458135.1 uncultured Saprospiraceae bacterium
AGAAAAAATCGCTAGCCTATCTAAACACGACACTTATTAATCTCTCATCGCTAAGCAGTCGCCAATGTTCAACTTCGTCGGGTCATGACAACATATATTAAAGAATAAATGAATAAGAAAATGAGCCCAACCACTTACCGAACCGGAATTTTCACCCTATTACTGACCCCCATATTCTTGTGCGCCTCTTTCACCCCATTGGTTAGCCCCTCCAACACCAACTGGAAAGTGTATCAGCTGGAAAGCCTCGAAGCCACCATGCAATCCCGGGGCGTTCAGTCTTACCGGTTTCTGAATTTTCCGACGATGCAGGCTAGTTTGTTCGAATTGAATGAATCCGGCCAGACAATGAAAAGAAGGAGCTCGAGCGATCAGGTGGTGTACGTTTTGGAAGGCAAAGCCCGGGTAGCCGTTGGCGAAGCGTCGTTGAGGCTGAGCGCCGGGCAGGTTTTTTACCTCCGCGCCGGCCGGCATCTGGAAATCGCCGGCGACGAGGATGAGTTGCTATTTCTTTTGGTAAAAGCCAAAGCACCGGAGCACTCCAACGCAGACCAGAAAACCGCCCCCTTCAAACAATTTCCTGCTCCCGGCTTTCCCCCCAAAGAGCTGGATCGCAGTACCTGGGTTCCATTACTCTATCGCCCGACCCTGCGTGCGGGCTGGTACCGCCTGCCGGAATCCGAAAACCGCGACAACACGATTTCCCGCCACCGCGACGCCTTCCACCTGCTTGTCCGGGGAAAAGCCGAATTGGAGTTGCAGGGCAGCACCACGGAGCTGACCAAAGGCTCCATGATTTACGTGCCCGCGGAAACAAATTACACCTTCCGAAATGTATCTGAAGCAGCGGATATTTTGGTGTTGCTGGGAGAATGATGGGGTTGGGTCTTTAGCCTTTCTTCTTTGATCCAGCCCAGGGCTTCCTCACAGCCCGGGGCAATGGTTTCTGCTTCTGAAAAACCATAATTGTACTAACCCCTAAGGCGGCCAATAAGACCAAATTGACAAAAATCACCTCCCCGTTTGAGCGAAGTCATTTGACGTCCCGACAATCCCGGCTTACTTTGTACATGATTAGCGGAGAGATCCGTAAGTCTGTGACAAACGAAAGGACTTACCATCAGCGGTCGAAAGACCGGGATGGTAAGTTTTTTCAAACAATTAGCTATTCAATTCGGGTGATTTTAGGGAATAGAGGGAGCATCGTTTCGATGCTCCCTTTTTTGTTTGCACGGCATGCAAACATTTCCGAAGGGCTGCAAGAAACCCTGACGCCTGACCGGCGGGAGGTCAATGCGAAGGCAACTGCGTTACTGGCAACGCTGCGCTTAGCCTAGTACACTGTGTAATAGTGCTTCGGGAACTAAATACCTGACTGTTTTTACACCTTCATTCTTTGACAAAACAGAAATTAGCATGAGTAGAGGTATACCGGCTTCGCCAATTCCAATGACGAGGCGTCAAAATCGGCTTTTAAAAGAGCATGCTCGTAAGCCCCGAAACGGATTACCCTTGCCCAAGAACAGCAAATCATAGCTTTAGCTTGCGAAAAGCCGGAAGACTATGGTATTCCCCTAACCCAATGGAACCGAGAGATGTTGGCACATGTGGCCAAGCCAAGAAGATCGTTAACGCCATCTCTCCACGCTATGTGGGCGAGATTTTAAAAAAGAAACGAAACTTTATTCTTATAAAACATGGGTATCACCCGAGACGGCTATGTTTAGGTTTAAAGCGATATTTACCGGCACCCTTTATTCAAGAGGCATGGAGATTCAACAAACCGAAACTAAAATTAAAATAAAAGGGCTCAATATCATGACCGCACCAGGCATGCCCGTATCGGTAAAAGTGGCTCGCTGCTAAATTAAAACTTAATGGGATTGGCTTAGCTTGTTTTTTCATGCAACAACGTCATTGAATCGGCAGGATGACTTTTCCTGCTACAGAAGCAGAAATTCACTTATGCGGTTTTTTTATCGTCTGCCCAGGGGCGTTCACAAATTTTGGGTTGGCGGACTATAGTTTGATTTACACGATCTCCTCGCTATCGCGGCTCATCTGACTTTCGGCCCGGCTGCCGGATGACGTCTTTTGGTAAATGTAACCGAGCCCGACCGCGGTAAGCACGAAGAGGATCAGGTTGCCGGCAAAAGGTATCATATCCACCAGGCGCAGCACCAGTGAGACGCCGATGGCCACCAACATCAGGAGAGGAGTCGTCCAGTCCTTGTCCATTTTAGCGCGTAGTTCATAGGCGATGAGGGTGGAGATCAGGGCGCCCGCCAGAATGAGGGTAATGCTGTAGCCGGCCGTCAGGATGAAACCTACCGGAATGCCGATCACGGTGATGAAGGCGAAAATGGCAATGACCGGAACTAAAAGCAGATACAGGACTCCGTAACCGAGGCTGCTGCCGACCGATTCGGTCAGATCGCCCGCGTGGCGGGAGAAAAAGCCCGAAAAGAAAGTGATCAGCAAGACGATGAGCACGGCGCCGGAAAGGAATTTAAAGGCCGTAATCGCAAAGGCTGCCTTGCGAAACCCCGCTTTCCAGCTGGTAAAATCGACCCCAATTTCCAGGCTGTCATCCCGGGAGGCGGTAGCGCCTTCCCGCAGATGGTCGGAGAAGTCGACCGAACCGTCGCCATCCCAATACCGGACATTACCCGCGAAGCTAGCGTTGGGCCCGAGCTGCAGGTCGGAAGAAGCCAGGAGGGAGGCGCCACGCACGGCGCCGTCAACGCGGACACGGCCG
>CAYWHT010000656.1:0-2752 GCA_964458135.1 uncultured Saprospiraceae bacterium
GCGGTGGCCAGGGTGGCCAAACCCTTGAGCTCTTCTTCGGCTACCTCGTCGACGACAAGGGCAGTATCGATTTTCCGGTGGTCGGCAAAGTCAAGGTCTCGGGATTGACGATCGATCAGGCCAAAGCGCGCCTGACCAGTGAAGTGCAAAAATACCTCAAGGACGCCGTCATTAACATGCGCTTCCTCAACTTTAAAATCACCGTTCTCGGCGAGGTCAACTTTCCCGGCACCTTCCGGGTCACCAACGAGCGCTTCACCGTACTCGAAGCCATCGGCCAGGCCGGCGACATGACCGACTACGCCAGCCGCAATAATGTGCTGGTCATTCGCGAACGACAGGGCCAACGGGAATACGCCCGCCTCAACCTGCAATCGGCCGAGGTCTTCACCTCCCCCTACTTCTACCTTACCCAAAACGATATCGTTTACGTCGAACCCACTCAACCCGCTATCGCCCGCGTTGCTGACCCCCTGCTGCGCTACCTCGGGATTGGCTCGGGATTGGCGTCTTTGGCGGCCTTGGTGGTTTCGCTTACTAGTAATTGATGGGTGATGGGGCTTGCGTAGGGTGGATTGGGCTTTGGGAAGGATGTTTGGGAGTTTGAATGGATGTTTAATGGAGTGTAATTTATTGCATCTATTGATTTGGCTCGTCAGTTTACTTTTGAATCCCTGAAGACCTGGCAAAAGCGTAAGGTCTTCGCGAAAGCCATTTATCAATACACCGAGGAGTTTCTTTGCGAATAAGAGTTTGGTCTGCAAAGACAAATTCGGCGGGCGGCGGTTTTCGCGCCTTCCAATTTAGCCGAAGGCTCCGGGGGACGGGCGGGCGAGGATAAGGCTTATTTTACGGTACAGGCCTAAAGTAGCCTGATGGAAGTCATCGACCAAGCTATCCTCGCCGAAGGGTTGGGATTCTTGACTTCAGAAAGCCTGGCAACGATCAGAACACAAGGCGCAGAAATCTCCCGAATGCTTATGGCAGAGTACGGGAAGCACAATTGAAAAAATAAAAGCTATAGTCTGACAACATGAGATTTGTGAAAATATGACGCCGCTATTTTTTCGGCTGGCAAGGCGAAAAACGTAAATATAGCCGGGGCTACATTGAGGCTTTTCAACGCAGCCAGGCGGAAAAAGAGCAAGTCAGAATTCACAAATCTTGCGTTGTTAGACTATAATCCCCGAGGCACTACCAAAGAGCCAAGCTCAAAATAAAACAAGGGCGGCAGAGCTACCAAGTCAGCGCCGCTTCCCTTCTCAACTCTTCCCGATAACCTTGGGCGGAGTCTAAAAGCTAAAAAATAGCGAGATAACCAAGCATAACCAAGCCATGTCACACACCCTACTCATCACCGGCGGCGCCGGCTTCATCGGATCCCATACCGTACGGCAGTTCGTACTGCAACATCCTGGCTACCGGATTGTCAACCTGGATGCGTTGACGTATGCCGGCAATCTGGAGAACGTGAAGGATATCGAAGAACGCGACAATTACATCTTTGAAAAGGGAGATATTGCCGATCTGCCCTTCATTCAGGGGTTGTTTGAAAAATACGACTTCGACGGAGTCATCCACCTCGCCGCCGAATCGCACGTGGATCGCTCCATCAGCGATCCGATGATCTTTGTGCGCACCAACGTGCTGGGCACCGGGGTGCTGTTGCAGGCTGCCCGCGACCACTGGAAGGCTGCGGGCTTCGAGGGAAAGCTGTTTTACCACGTTTCCACCGATGAAGTGTACGGTTCGCTCGAGATGGGCGACACCTACTTCACCGAGGACACGCCCTACGACCCCCGCTCGCCCTACTCGGCATCCAAGGCGAGCTCCGACCATCTGGTGCGAGCCTACCACCACACCTACGGTTTACCGGTGGTCATCTCCAACTGCTCGAATAATTACGGGCCGCATCAGTTTCCTGAGAAGCTGATCCCGCTTTTCATCCATAATATCATTGAGCGCAAGGCCCTGCCCGTATACGGCGAGGGCCTCAACGTACGCGACTGGCTCTACGTAGAAGACCACGCCGCCGCCATCGACCTCATCTACCACCGGGGGCGCCGGGGTGAAACTTACAACATCGGCGGCCACAACGAATGGAAAAATATCGACCTGGTGCGCACGCTCTGCCGCCTAATGGACGAAAAACTCAAGCGCCCCACTGGCGACAGCGAGCAGCTCATCACCTTCGTCAAAGACCGCGCCGGCCACGACCTGCGCTACGCCATCGACGCCTCCAAACTCGAACGCGAACTGGGATGGAAGCCTTCCTTGCAATTCGAAGAGGGACTGTCAAAGACGATCGACTGGTACCTGGGTAATGAAGGGTGGTTGCGGAATGTAACCTCGGGGGCTTATCAGGCGTACTACGAACAGCAGTATGTACTGAGATAAGGAGGTCGGGTTCTGCCACAACTAAGTGTGAGAGCGGCGCCAGCTAAAAAAATAGCATCCAGGGTAATCCGGGCAATGCTGGTCCGAATGCCAGAACAGCAAGCCAGTTCCAAAATCCAAAATTCAAAATTCAAGTTCCAAAATCCAAAATTAACCCCATGAAAGGCATCATCCTCGCCGGCGGCGCCGGCACTAGATTGTACCCCATCACCCAGGCCATCAGCAAGCAGCTGATGCCTATCTACGATAAACCGATGATCTATTACCCGCTATCCACCCTCATGATGGCGGATATCCGGGAGATATTGATCATTTCTACGCCCGAGCACCTGCCCATGTTTGAGCGGCTGTTGGG
>CAYWHT010000657.1:0-2750 GCA_964458135.1 uncultured Saprospiraceae bacterium
AAAAAGTCAGGATATTGGTCATAGGGTTGCGACGAAACAGACCACTAAAGATGGAAGCCGCCGCCTGTCCTTCTTTTTGTAAAATGTTAAGCAACAGCCGGTCATAGAACTTGAAGCGCGCCGGCGGATCAATCTCATAGGACGGATGCCGCCCGCGCCGCAACTTGTCGGCAATCTGACGAACTTGTGATTGTATGCGCAGGAAGGCGTAGCCCGTTGTCGGTTTGACAGCGCCGCCCACCGTACCAATGTTGAGAATGCGCCGTCCGCCGCATTGACGAAAGCTGCGATCTGTCATAGGGATGACGCCGTTTTCCTCTTCCAGGATGGAGTACTCTCCGGGAAAATGGCGGCCGATGTAATCCCGGAGGGCCGCCTCGTAGGTCGAACCGCCAAGGAGATTATCCGAGAAAATGGTGTATTCCACCAAAGCCCGCCTAGGACTAAAAGGAAGCACGTAAAAGAAACGCGCCTCACCTTGCTGCGGCGTTCGGAAATCCATCAGCATGGCGGTTTCGGTATCGAACGGAGATCCGGCCGTTTCGATAATCCAGCCTTTGAAATGCTGCAATAAGTGGTGATGGCGGTTTGGAGAAACGGTGGCGCCGCGGTCCGGCAAACAGCTGTTGAAAAGAAATTCACCGGCGCGAATGGTGTTGCCCGCAACCTGGATGAAAGGGCTGCGTTCGTCTTCGCCGTAAGATTCGATGAAGCCTGTCTGCCGGTGCACATTGGGATTGGCGTCCAGCCGGGTATGCAAATGGCGGTAGAAATCTATTCCTCGAATGAGTTGGTAGCGCCAGGGCGCTAGATTTTCCCGGATGACGCCGCGCCGGTCGGCAAACGATAAGGCGGGCCATTCTTTGTAAACGAGTTCGGGGTATGGCCCGTCATCTTGTGACCAAAAGCACCAGGTTCGATCATTCGCCCGTTTTTCTTCCCGGTCGATGATCAGGATGGATTTGTCGTGCAATCCCGCCAGTTGGAGCTGGTAGGCTAGACTGAGTCCGGCACAGCCTCCACCCGCGATGATATAGTCGTAATGCTTTTGCAAGGTATTTACTAATGCTTTTTTGCTTCCGGGGTGTCAAGTATGCTTTAATAGTTCGCTCGCTCCCAAACAACAGTGTTATGACAAATAAAATACGGGAATGTTCACCTAAGAAAATAAAAATTTTAAAATAATGTAAGCCAACAGGGGAATCTATTGTAAAAAGCTGAAAATCATTGCTCCAGCAATTTTTTCAAGCTTCGGGGCACGCGGAAACGCTGGCCGAATTGCTTCCGGTAGTACTTACATTTTTTGGTGAAGGCTTGAGGGCCGTAATCATTGACATACTGAATGGCGCCTCCCTTAAAAGCCGGAAAGCCCCAGCCGTAAATACTGCCCAGATTGGCCGCAGCCACGGATTGGATAACTCCTTCCTGCATGCACCAAACCGCCTCTAACACCTGGGCAAATAGGAAACGCTCAATAATTTCTTCCTGTTCATAGGGTGCTGGTGAAGCGTGAAAATGTTCGTTCAATTCGGGCCAAAGCCTTTTGTTCTGCTCTTCGGGATAGTCATAGAAGCCGGCGCGCTGACTGCGGCCTGGCCGGTTCAGGCTATTCAGCATCTTATCCAGAACACTTACGGCCGGGTGTTGAACGTAGTTGGCGCCGTAGTGGCTGGCGGCCTGATTTTCGTAGCGCAAAACGATGGGCAGTCCCACATCGTCGGCCATTTCGAGGGCGCCTTTGGGCATGCCGGCCTGTCGCCCCAGGTTTTCGATCAGGGCGGGGGGATAACCTTCTTCCAGCATGGTAATGCCCTCCAGGATGAAGGTATTTTGCACCCGGCCGGCGTAGAAGCCCCAGTCGTCTTTCACGATGATGGGCGTCTTGTGGATGGCCCGGACAAAATCGAAGGCCCGGGCGATGGTTTCCTCCGAAGTGTGGGCCCCGCGCACGATTTCCACCAAGGGCACCTCGTCGGCGGGATGAAAGAAGTGCATGCCTACGTAATTTTCGGGCCTTGCGGAGGCTTCCGCCAACTGAGTAATGGGAATGGAAATGGTATTGCTGGCCAGCAGGGAAAATTCGTCGAGGTAGGCTTCCGCTTCCCTGGCGACTTTTTGTTTGACCATTTTATTTTCGAAAACGGCCTCGATGACGAGATCGCAGTCTTCAAAATCGGCCGATGATTCGGTAGTTTGAATGCGACTCAGCAGGCGGCCTTGCTCGCTCTTGGAAAGCAGTCCCTCTTTGAGGCGGGCGTTGAGTTTTTCCCGCACAAAATCGCGCCCCCGTTCGGCGATCAAACGGGAAACATCCTTGATGACGACTTTCAGGCCATTGGTCAGGCAGGCGTAGGCGATGCCCGAGCCCATCAATCCGGCCCCGATTACGCCCACCTTTTTGGGCCGGAACTTACCGAATCCTCGCGGCCGGTTTTTACCCTGCCGGATGAATTCCTGGTCAAACCAGAAAGCCTTGATCATATTTTTACACTGCTTGCTGCGCAACAACTGTGTGTAATAGCGGCTTTCGATGCGGCAAGCGGTATCGAAGTCCACTTTGGCGCCCTCCGCCATTACGTTGAGGATGGCTTGCGGCGCCGGATAATTGCCGTTACTGCTGCGCGCCAATTCGGCGGTTAGCAGTCGGACGTGCTCCGCAACCTGCGGGTTGCGGGTAGTTTTTCCGGGCAGCCGGGAGACTTCCTTATCCCATATCCGGCGGCCTTCCTTCGTTTGTAATAGCCAATCTC
>CAYWHT010000658.1:0-2729 GCA_964458135.1 uncultured Saprospiraceae bacterium
AACGCTCTTCAACTTCGTAATTCTTCTCCCGCAGAATAGTGAGAATGCTATCGCGAGTCACGCCGCGTAGAATCGTGCCGTCATCAACGGAGGGGGTAATCACTTTACCATCGATCACAAAGAAGATATTCATGGTGCCCACCTCTTGGATGTACTTGAATTCGTGGGCATCCATCCACATGACCTGATCGAAGCCTTTTTTCAGGGCTTCTTCGGCGGGAAGCAAGGCGCCGCCGTAGTTGCCCGCCGCTTTGGCCTCGCCGGTTCCACCCTCCACGGCGCGTACGTAGTGTTGCTCGGCGTAAAGCGAGACCGGCCGGGAATAATAGGGCCCAACCGGGCAGGTAAAAATGATGAACTTATAACGCTCGGAAGGCTTGACGCCGATGAACTCATCATTGGCGAACATGAAGGGACGAATATACATTGCACTACCCTCCCGCATCGGAATCCAGTCGGCGTCAACGGCTACCAATTGGTGCAGCGCTTCCATAAAAAGCGCTTCGGGGACCTCGGGCATGCACATCCGGCGAGCCGAACGATTAATTCGGCGAGCGTGCATTTCCGGGCGGAACAACAGGGGTTGGCCGTCGTAATTTTTGGAAGCCTTCATCCCTTCGAAAACCGACTGACCATAATGCAGGGCCATGGCGGCCGGGTGGAGACTGATGCGCCCAAAAGGCTCAATGCGCGGGTCCATCCACTCTCCATCTGTGTAGTCGGCTACAAACATATGATCGGAAAAAACGCGGCCGAAGGGAATGTTGTTAAAGTCTAATTCCGAAAGGCGAGATTTTTGAGTTTTGGTGATATTTATCCTATACTTCATATCGGCAAGATTTTACACAAATTTAATTAATTTTATTCAATAATTCTATTTTTGTCAAAAATTTGCGCAGAACACAATCTATAATTTTAATTAAAAAAGCTAAAACAAAATTTAATATTGAAAGCATCGTATAGCCGGTTTACTTTATTTGCGCTGCCCGACCGCTGGGACGCTTCCAGACGGGCTACAGGGGAAAATGAGAAAGGAATAATCATCGCCTTTACAGCGGAAGGCGATGAGCGCGATCGTTTGCTGAATTTTCTCCGACAAATATTGAAGGCCGTAAACTTGGACATGGAGCGGGATGTTGCATTACTCAATCTAACAAGCGGCGAACGGGTAAGTTTGGATCGCACCCTGCGCCAAACGGGAAGCTCGCGGGCCGTCCTTTTCGGCTGTATGCCGGCGCAATTGGGGCTTCATTTTCGAGCAACGCCTTATCAGCTTTTGCACCACCGGCAAAAAACCTATTTATTTGCTGATGATTTAGGCCGCATTCATCAGGAACGCCAACGCGGAGAAAAAGCCATGGCCGGCGCCCTCTGGCAAGCCTTGCAAAATATGTTTTTTTAAAAGACTATAAATACGAAGTTATCAGCTATGGAAGACCTCGTATTTGCCACCGGTAATCCGCACAAGATCCGGGAGGTTAACGAATTGTTAGAGCAACGCTTTCAAATCAAGGACCTGCAGTCCATCGGTTGCCAGGAAGATATTCCGGAAACCAGCGCCACCATCGCCGGCAACGCCCTACAAAAAGCTGCCTACGTGTATGAGCATTACGGCCGGGACTGTTTTGCCGAAGATACGGGCCTGGAGGTCGATGCCCTCAAGGGTGAGCCCGGTGTTTTTTCCGCGCGCTACGCGGGGCCCGAAAAAAATCCGCAGGCCAATACCGCGCTCTTACTTAAGAAAATGGCGGATCAGCCTAACCGGGCAGCCCAGTTCCGCACCTTCGTCGCCCTGATCCTCGGTGGGGAGGCTTTTCTTTTTGAAGGCGTTATAAGGGGAAGCATTGCCCAGCAGCCGCGGGGCAACCAAGGCTTTGGCTACGATCCGGTCTTCGTACCGGAAGGCCGCCAGCAGTCGTTCGCCGAAATGCCGGCCGCCGAAAAAAACGCCATCAGCCACCGCGGCCGGGCCATGCGTAAACTAAGGGATTTTCTGCTCAAGCGCCAAGAGGATTGACTCAACCGGAATTTCTGCGTATTTTAACGGGTTAAACCACTTATTAACAATGAACGCCGAGAACTTCGCGGACTTCCTGAACAACGAAACACAACTCTACCGGATTTCTTACCAAGAGTTGAAAAGCCTGGTCCTGCAGTATCCACACTGCCGCAATCTGCACCAGTTGCTGCTGGCGAAAAGCCAGCAAGAAAACCACAAAGAGACCGCCAAAAACCTCGAGCGCGCCGCTACTTACAGCATCGACCGAACGTTTTTATACCGCCTGGTGAAACGCCGTGAGGAAGAGCTCGAGCCCCTGGAAAACTTTGAACTCAACGAGGAATACCTCGAACTCAAGGATCTGAATACCGAGCCCATGGCCGAACACCTGGAGGCAGATTCGCAAATGAAGCAGCCGGAAGACCTTCTGCCCCCTTCATCCGATCTATTTACTTTTTCTGAGCCGGATAACGGGGCCGACGCGCAATCCGGACCATCGCCAGAAGGCGAAGAGGCCGAATCGTCCGTGTCCGCCGATGACTACCGCCTGCCCAACCCGGAGCTTGGCCTGCCGCATCCCAGCAACGCCTCCGCCCCTCCCCCCCGGCCGCCGGAAAAAGAGAAAACCGAGGAACCGCCGGCCAAAGCGGCTCCGCAGCAACCGATTGCTCCCTTTCAAGTACCCGATTCCGTTATCCGGAATGTACTAAGTTTCGGCAGCTTGCATCCG
>CAYWHT010000659.1:0-2726 GCA_964458135.1 uncultured Saprospiraceae bacterium
CGAAAAAATAGCGGCGTCATATTTTCACAAATCCTGAGTTGTCAGACTATAAACGACAGCCGCTTTTCAACTCGCAATTCGCACAACAGCTAACTTTAACCGTACTCGTTTCCCGGCCAGCTAAAATAATAGATAGGCGGCCGCCTATGCTCCGTCTTTCTACTTTAGAGCTTGTCTGGGGCTGCAATATTTCATGGCCCCGGGCGGCAAATCGCATTACAACTCCCCACTCTGCGGGTGATCGATTTTCTGACTTTGCCCCATTACCAGGTACAATACCATACCGATAACCGGTACTAGTAAAATGAGTAAAAGCCAGACAATACGTTCGGTGTCGGTGCGGAATTGAGCGCGCAGGATATCAATCAGGCAGTAAATCCAGAGAGCGAATACGCCTAATCCAACCGAAAGCACAAAAAGAAAGATCAAAAACTTCATTTGAACCTGTTTTTTCGCTTTCTCCTTCACCGGAAAGGGAGTAGGTGTCGGAGAATGGTTGCAAAACTTATAAATAGAAGTTAATGTTTCTCCATCCGCTCTTCAACCTCCTTCTGCCAATTCCGGAGATTTTTCGACTAAACGCTTTGCCTGCATCGCCTTTGTGACGGTAGTTACTGATACTGCGCTGTCCGGCCCGTACTTTTGGATTAAATTTTTAAAACAGAAAATAGAAGTCATGCAAGAGCAACAGTCAATACGGCCGATTCCCAGAATCGGCGAGCGAGCACCGGATTTTGAGGCGGATACCACCAAGGGGAAGCTTCGTTTCTCCGAATTCAATAAAGACAACTGGGTGATTCTTTTTTCCCACCCCGCCGATTTCACCCCGGTTTGTACGACCGAATTATCCGCTTTTGCGGTCGATAAAGACTTCTTTGCCGCACGCAACACCAAATTGATCGGTTTGAGTATCGATAGCATCCACTCCCATTTGGCGTGGGTGAATAATGTGCGCGAGAAGACCGGCGTGTACATGGATTTTCCCATCATCGCCGATCTGGATATGAAAGTTTCCGAGCTATACGGCATGATCCATCCCGGTGAAGCGACGACCGCCGCCGTTCGCGCCGTGTTCTTCATTGACCCGAAAGGCGTTATTCGAATGATTCAGTATTATCCCCTCAGTGTAGGGCGCAATATGGAAGAGATCAAGCGTTCGCTGGTCGCCCTGCAAACCGTCGATGCGGAAGGAGTCGCCCTGCCGATCAACTGGAAGGAAGGCGATAAGGCCATCGTGCCCCCGCCCAAAACGCTGGAAGAAATGGATGAGCGAATCAGCAACGACGAATACGAAAAGGTCGACTTCTACCTGGCCAGGAAAGCGATTTAATTGGAAAGGTTTTAAATTAAGACGGGACCAGTCTGTGGGCTGGTCCCGTTTCTGTGTTTCCCTTAAATTGCAAGTTAAAATCGACGCAAAGTTGAAATCTTTCGCACTGTTCATAGCGCTGTATTTGTTCCTGGGTGGTTTGACGCCCGGACAAGACTACGTGCAGCTAGCCCGTCTGGCCAAGCTGGCAGAGCATTTTCAGCTTCATCGCAATACGACCGGGGGCAGTGAGCGCCTCTCACCTCTTGAATTCCTCTGGGAGCATTTCGTGCAACCCAACGGGCACCAACACGATCAGGGTAATGAACACAGCGAATTGCCTTTTCAATCCCTGAATAGTGGGATGACCTTATCGCTCCTCTGCTCCTGCCCGCAACCCATTGTTTCCCAACCTGGGCTATACTCCAAGGCTCAATTCTACTACCGTTCGCCGATGATCCGCGATCACCGGATGTCGATCTTCCGCCCACCCCTACCTACTGACGGCCCTTTCTATCGACCTACCGGATTGGGCCGGTTATCCGCTGTTTAATAATTTGATCCTGCGGGCCCCGTCGGCCCGCTCCAATCGCATATCCGGAAAAGTTGGCAAGCTGGAAGTGGTGAAAAGTAATCCGACCTCATTTCTCGAAATTCCTTCGTTGAGGAAGGTCTTTGAAACGAGGACCCACTAATAATGCGAAGTACTAGTACACTGTGTACTAGTTGAAAAGCCCGTTTTAATGTTCATTCGGCGCACCGTTTGGTGCAGCCGGTTTGTAGAAAGGATGGGCATTAATGATGGCTTGGCGCTCCGGCGGAGCAGCCCTTTTTGGGGATGCTTACGGAATCGGAAGGGCGCTCCAAGCGGCTGCCCCATTTAGCCCAAACTTGTCAAAATCTCCGGTGAAAAAAATCTGCCATGATCGAATCCATCATCCGCTTTTCCGTAAAGCAAAAACTCCTGGTGGGCTTACTCTTGCTAGGATTGATCGGAGGGGGAATCTACGCTTTGGGTAAACTGCCCATCAACGCGGTTCCCGATATCACGAACAACCAGGTACAGGTAGTAACCGTATCTCCTTCCCTGGCGCCCCAGGAAGTCGAACAACTCATCACTTATCCGGTAGAGATCGTACTGGCCAACATCCCTGACGTGATCGAGATCCGCTCCATCTCGCGCTACGGCCTTTCGGTCATCACCGTTGTTTTCGAAGAGCAGGTCGAAGTGCTGGACGCCCGCCAGTACGTCAAAGAACAGATCAGCCTGGCCGCCGAAGAAATTCCTTCGGGTTACGGGCAACCGGAGCTCATGCCGATTACCACTGGGCTGGGAGAGATCTATCAATACGTATTGCGGGTAAAACCCGGCTACGAAGACCGTTACGATCCCATGAAGCTGCGCACGATCCAGGAC
>CAYWHT010000660.1:0-2717 GCA_964458135.1 uncultured Saprospiraceae bacterium
GGAGTAAGCTATAGTCTGACAACCCAAAATTTGTGAATTCTGACTTGCTCTTTTTCCGCCTTGCTGCGTTGGAAAGCCTCGACAGAACTTAGGCTATGCCTACGTTTTCCGCCTTGCCAGCCGAAAAAATAGCGGCGTCATATTTTCACAAATCCTGAGTTGTCAGACTATAAATGAGGATTTTCGCAACGCAGTACAATCAAAAAATTGCAATTTGGAGGCCAACTACTAAACCCGCAATGGGTTCTCCGGTAAAACCAATATGAACGAAGAAATTCAACACATTGCTATTAGTGCAGATTTCCAGCACAAGGTGGACTTGGTGTTGCAGCTATTGCCAAAGCTTGGCCCCCCGATCCCAACCGGTGAAGACTGGAAATGGACCGTCAGGGACCTCGGCGAAGGCGCCGCCCTCCGCATCGGCGACTATATTTATTACGTATACGGTGATCCAAGCCGTTACGAAGACGAAGAAGGGGACGAGTGGTTTGAGCACCGGATCATCGCCATAACCGGCCCGGAAATCGGAAATTTTTTCTTCTTCGAGTGGGAAATGAATCGCGGCGTTCGCCTTTACTTAACGCACAATAAAGTGGATATTGGCGAATTGAAGTTTGATGCGGCTGTTCCCGAGAGGGCCGAGCAGATTACTTTTTTGGGCGAACGGTATCTTTTTACCCGAAAGTGTCAGGCGCACTACTTTCGCGATGGAGAAGAAGAGCCCGAAAGCCTGGATTTGGCCGAGTTTGAATCCCGGGATGGCGCCTACTTGACGATCCAAAAATGGCCGGAACGAGGGCGGGAGATTTGGATAGGAAGGGAAATTGCCCTTTCCGAATTCAAGATCCTGACGCAACCGAATTTCAAAAACCAATAATGTTTTCCACACTGAAGTAACTAACGCCCATGCGTCAGGTTTTTTTGGACCGATTGAACAAAGGAGCCATCAGCTTGCGCACTCCGGCCTCTTCCGACCGGAAAGAGATGGCTCGGCTGGCCAACAATCGAAACGTTTGGAGTAACCTGCGGGACGTGGTGCCTCATCCCTATTACGAAGAAGATGCCGAAGATTTCATCCAGCTCTGTCGTGTCGAGGATCCACCCTATACTTTTATCATCGATTACCGCGGCAAAATGGCGGGGGTCATTGGGTTGGAACCTATGCGCGACGTGCACCGCTTCACCGCCGAAATTGGATACTGGATCGGCGAGCCCTACTGGAACCGGGGCATTGCCACCGTAGCGGTCGATTTGATGACCCATTACGCCTTCGACCAACTCGAATACAAGCGGCTGCACGCCGGCGTATTCGAACTCAATAAAGCTTCGATGCGGGTCCTGGAAAAATGCGGTTACGCCTTCGAAGGCGTTTTTCGCAAAAACGTTTTCAAAGAAGGTCATTTTCTGGATGAGTACCGCTACGCCCGGGTTAATGATGAATATTGAATGTTGCCCGTCCTCTTGTTCGGCCGGGTAAAAATGCTGAATGCGTGCGTCCATTATCATTAATCAATGCGCTTCCCACCAATTTTTTCCTTCGCCGATATCCACGACAATCGGCACTTTTAAATCCGGAATGGCGGCGGCCATTTTTTCCTTGATCAGGGGTTTGAGGGCTTCGACTTCGGATTTTAGCGCGTCAAAGACGAGTTCGTCGTGTACCTGCAGGATCATTTTGGACTGGTAATTTTTTTCGTACATGGCCTGACTGATTTGGACCATGGCGATTTTGATCATATCGGCGGCGGTTCCCTGGATGGGGGTGTTGATGGCGTTGCGTTCGGCGCCGGCCCGGATGACGCTGTTGCGCGATTTGATGTCGCGCAGGTAGCGCCGACGCCCCATTAAGGTTTTGACGTAACCGTATTTACGGGCGTCTTCGACGGTTTTTTCCATGTAATGTTTCAAACCTTGGTACTGGGCGAAGTATTGCTCGATCAGTTCTTTGGCTTCGGTTCTCCGGATGCCGAGTTGCTGAGACAAGTTGGAGGGCCCGGCACCGTAGATGATGGCGAAGTTGACGGTTTTTGCGCGGTAGCGCTGTTCGCGGCTCACGTCTTCGTAGGGCGCCCCGAATACGCGAGCGGCCGTGGAGCTGTGGATATCCTTGCCCGATTGAAAGGCTTCCAGCATGGCGTCGTCGCCGCTGATTTCGGCGATCAGCCGCAATTCGATTTGGGAATAATCCGCTGCAAGGAGGGTATAGTCTTCGTTGCGGGGAACAAAAGCTTCCCGGATGCGGGCGCCCTCGGGGGTGCGCACCGGAATATTCTGGAGGTTGGGGTTATTGGAGCTCAAGCGTCCGGTGGCGGCCAACGCCTGATTGAAGGAACTGTGGATCCGGCCCGTGCGTGGGTTGACCATTTTGGGCAGGGCGTCGACGTAAGTGGATTTGAGCTTGGTCAGCGCCCGGTGCTTGAGAATGTCGCCGGCAATTTCGTATTCCTTGGCTAGTTCGCTGAGCTTTTCTTCGTTGGTGGAATATTGCCCCGATTTGGTTTTTCTACCACTGTAGGGAATTTCCATGGTATCGAAGAGCACTTCGCCCACTTGCCGGGGAGAAGCGATATTGAATTTGACGCCCGCGGCATCAAAAACTTTTTGCTCCACCTCCCCGATCCCCTTATCGAGTTCTTTGGAATAAGCTTTCAGAAACTCGGTATCTACGTTCACTCCTTCGTATTCCATATCTACCAGGGTGCGGATCAGCGGTTCTT
>CAYWHT010000661.1:0-2712 GCA_964458135.1 uncultured Saprospiraceae bacterium
AAGCTAAAAAGAGCAAGTCAGAATTCACAAATTTTGGGTTGTCAGACTATAATAACCATCCTTTCTACCGCAACTGCAACCCCCGCGCAATGCGGCGAAAAACCGAAGGCAGAAAACGGTTGACGTAGACGGCAAACGCCTCCCGGCGGCCGATATAGACCTCCGGTTTTGCATGGCTGATGATTCGCAAAGCTTTTTGGGCGAACTCATCGGGCTCGTAACCCTTGCGCGTGCTCTCGGCCATTACCGAATTAGGAGAGCCATCACCCCGCAAGGCGTTGATGGTGACGTTGGTGTTGACGTATCCCGGGCAAATGAGGGTAACCTGGATGTTTTCGTCGTGCAACTCGGCGCGCAGGGAATCGAAAAAACCGTGTAAGGCGTGCTTGGAAGCGCAGTAGGCCGTACGAAAAGGGACGCCGTATTTACCGAGTACGCTGCTGATGACCACGATTTGACCGAAATTTTGTTTGATCATCGAGGGAAGGATCGCCTTGGTTAAAGCCACCGTGCCTAGATAGTTGATATTCATAATGCGCTGGTCGACCGAAAAATCGGTTTCCCGCGCCAGCGCCCGCTGGGATATCCCGGCGTTATTGACCAGTACGTTGACAAAACCAACCCGGGAAATGACTTGGTTGACTTTTTCGGGGATGGACGCAAAATCCGCAACATCCAGTATCTGGATATGCACCGCTTTGGCGTTTTGACAGTTGTTCTTTACGCGCTCCAATTCTTTTTCGTTGCGGCTGGAAAGAACCAGCACCGCTTCCTGTTCGGCAAAAGCATAGGCTAAATGCTCCCCGATTCCCGAAGAAGCGCCGGTGATCCATACGACTTTGTCCTTATAATCCATCGAAGCATTGTTGATTTAGCACGGTTCAAAAAAGGCAAAAATAAAAAGCCCCGGGTTCAATGGTAATCTTTCGGGTAATTACCTACACCCATCCAGGATTTCGGTATAATAAGAAATCGCTGCTACTATTCGTTAGAATCTACCTAATTTTACACCAAAAAGCCGGAGAGCAGCAAAAGTAGCGCTCCCGCTGAAACTCTACGGCCGTAAATTTTGTAGAACGAAATCTTAGCAGCGCTTTTTAAATTTTATCTGGGCAATGAGTTTTGAGATACGCCCGCAAAAAAACAAGCATGAAAACGGTATTTTTTGTGCGCCATGCCAAGTCCAGTTGGAAAGATCCTAGTCTTAAAGATATCGAACGCCCACTGAATAAGAGAGGGCTGCGCGATGCCCCTTTTATGTCCAAACTGCTTTCGGGGCGCACCAATCCCCCCGATAAAATTATCAGCAGTCCCGCCAAAAGGGCGCTAGTTACCGCGCGTTACTTCGTCGAAGCCTTTGGCCTGGATGAATCCGCCCTGCAAACGGAGCCCCTCATCTACGATGGCGACCAGCAGGATATTCTCTCTTTCGTATCCGGGCTTCCTTCCGAATGGTCGACGGTAATGATTTTTGGCCATAACCCGGTATTTACGACCATTGCGAACCATTTTTCGGATGAATACATTGCTAATGTACCGACCTGCGGGATCGTCAAGGTGGTGGCGCCGGCCGATAATTGGAATGATTTTGACGGTAAGCAGGCCCGGATGGAAACCTTCTATTACCCGAAGCAATACTTTACGTAATGCCCCTTCGATTGATAAGATTTTACCTGCTCCTGCTTTTGGCCGGCAGCCTGCTCCCCTTCGCGGGCTGCCGAAAGGAAGAGCCGCCGCAACCGCCCATCCCCCGGGATAAACTGGTCTCCGTACTAATCGACGTACATCTGGCGGAGGCGGCTAAACAAAACTTGATCGGGTTGGTCAAAGACAGTGTAACCAGGGCCTATTACCATCAAATCTATACCATCCACCAAATCGATAGCGTGCAACTGCAACAGAGCCTGGAAATCCTGCGCGACGATCCCGAACAGTTAAAAGATGTTTACCAGGAAATTATGGATTCTTTGAAAGCACGGGAAGACCGGCTCCGCTAACCCATAAAAGGCAAGAGCGTGTCACCAGTTACTGAATGTTTTATCAATGTATTGCTGTTGTTAACAATTAAATAAAATCAGGGCCCCTTTCAATAGTTAATAATCCCTTAATTTAGTCGCAATTTTCAGTTAATCCTCACAGACGATGAATCCGGTAAAAATCCTTGTGGTCGACGATGAACCCGATATCCTGGAGTTCCTGCGGTACAATCTCGTAAAAGAAGGCTACGAAGTTTTCACCGCCGTAGACGGCAAAGTCGGCTTGAAAATTGCCGAAGAGGAGCACCCCCAATTGATCATTCTCGATATCATGATGCCCAAAATGGATGGCGTGGAAGTGTGCCGTCAATTGCGCAATAAAGGAGAATTTGAAAATACCGTGATCGCCTTCCTAACAGCCCGCGAAGAGGACTACTCCCAGATCGCAGCGCTCGACGTGGGTGGCGACGACTACATCACCAAACCAATTCGCCCGCGGGTGTTCGTCAGTCGGGTCAAAGCCTTGTTGCGCCGCTCCGACCGGGTGCAGGTCGAAGAAACGGCCGACATCATCCGGGTGGGTGATCTGGCCATTGATCGCGAAAAAGTGAGTGTGCTCAAAGGAGAGCTCATGATCGAATTGGCCAAAAAAGAATTTGAATTTCTGTACTTACTGGTCTCAAAACCGGGAAAAGTCTTTTCCAGGGAAGAGATTTTTAACAAAGTCTGGGGAACC
>CAYWHT010000662.1:0-2228 GCA_964458135.1 uncultured Saprospiraceae bacterium
CGCCCTCGACCCGGTTGATCTGGTAGGCCGCGACGTTCCCCTGCGGCCCCTCATTCAGCGCTTCGACCTGTTTTATCCGAGCTACGGAGATACCCTACCCGACTTTCAACGGCGCAATCAGCATGATCTACGAGCAGGGCGGTATTCGCGCCGGGCGCGCTATCCTCATCGAAGAGGGCGATACGCTCACCCTGGCCGACCGCACCGCCCACCACCGCACCACTGCGCTCGCCACCGTCGAGACCGCCGCTAATAACGCTTCACGGGTCATCGATAACTTCGGCCGCTACTTTCGGGAATCGGCGGCCCAACCGCCGGGCGATTACAAGACCTTCGTCATCAAAGGAGACAACCCAACACCCCGATTGAAATCATTCTGCCGCCTGCTCGACCGCAACCGCATACGCTACGGCAAAGTTTGTTTAGCAATGCGTTGTTTTTTGTGAAGTAAGCGGGGTGTTTTGGTCTTTGGGCCGCCTTTACCTGGCGCGACCAAAGGCTAAAGACCAATATGGACTGTCAATTTGCCAACCAATCTGAACGGGCAACTTTCATCTGTTCTTTTTGTTCTATAACTTGCTTTTAAAGTGTTTATAGTCTGCCAAGTCAGCATTCACCAATTTTGGTTTGGCAAACTATAGTGCCGCGAAAACGGTCAGGTATTTTAACTCCCGAAGCACCAAACTACCCACCATCCCGCTACAAACTGTAAACGGATTTCTACATGATGCTGAGAAGAAAAGCCCTCTTGCTGTTACTGCTTGCTCCATTGGGGCTGCTGGCCCAGCAATACGATAGTCGTATTGCGGAAGTGGCTACGCCCTTGACGGCGGTGGAGGCCGTCAAAATGCCCTCCCTGGATAATCAGGCGCTGCTACGCCAGGAAATGGAAAGATACCGGCCCGGCATGGCGCCTCGTTTTGCCGAATCCATCGAAGTGGATATCCGGCCCGACCGGCACGGCACCTGGGATCAGGCTGCGGACGGGGATTGGGTTTGGCGCCTGCGCATTGGATCGCGGGGGGCGAAATCGCTCAATTTGGGCTTTACGGAATACCGGATGCCGGAGGGTGGAACACTCATCCTTTACAGTCCCGACCGCAAGCGGGTGATGGGGCCCTTTACCCCCGCCGATAATGAAGATCACGGTCAGCTTTGGACGCCGGTACTGGATGGGGATGCGCTGGTATTAGAGGTGCGGGTGCCCGTGGCTAAGAAAAATGCACTCCGCTTGCAACTCAGCTACGTCAATCACGATTTCCTCGGCTTCAAGCAAGTATTGTCGGGCCGCTGCAACCTGGATGTCGCCTGTGGCTCCGGGGACGGCTGGGCGTTGGTGGAGCGCTACCGGGACGTTATTCAGTCGGTAGGTATTTATGGCTTTGGTGGCGATCAATTTTGCACCGGATTTTTGATCAACAATGTGCGGGAAGACTGCCGCCCCTTTTTCATGACGGCTAACCATTGCGGGGTTTCCTCCGGCAATGCCGCTTCGGTGGTCATCTACTGGAATTTTGAGAACAGCTTTTGCCGAAGCCCCAATACGATCAGCAATGGGGGGGCGGGTGACGGTCAGCTTGACCAATTCAATACCGGCGCCACCTTCCGGGCGAATTATGCGCCTTCCGACTTTACCCTGCTCGAATTAGACGATCCCGTCGACCCGCTCAGCGAAGCTTTCTTTGCCGGATGGAACCGCAGCGAACAGGCGCCCGGCGATACGCTTTCCTGTGTACATCACCCCAATTCGGATGAAAAGCGGATTAGTTTCGCTTTCCAGGATGCTTACGTCGGCAAATGGGGGGAACGCGACCGGCCCTTCGAGGATGGCGACCACCTGGTCGTCCCTCAGTGGGATGTCGGCACCACCGAAATTGGGTCTTCCGGCGCCCCGCTATTCGACCGGAATAAACGGGTGGTCGGACAGCTGCACGGTGGTTTCGCAGCCTGTGGCAATAATGAATTTGACCAATTCGGATGGTTTAACGTATCCTGGAGCGGGGGGCGCAGCGCTTCCTCTAGCCTCAGCTTTTGGTTGGATCCCGATAATACGGGAGTACAAACCCTGGACGGCCGCTGGCAAACGGCCTGCGGCGCCTTTTTGGAAATACCGGCAGTCTTGCAGGAAATTTGCGCTTCCGATACGGCCTATTTCGACATCGGCGTCAGCGAAGGATTTAGCGAGCCGGTGCGACTGAATACGCTGGGCCTTCCGGCCGGCTTAGCGG
>CAYWHT010000662.1:2238-2704 GCA_964458135.1 uncultured Saprospiraceae bacterium
CGGCTCGTTTCGAAACCAATCCGGTTCTTCCGGGGCAACGCACCCGGCTCATCATCACCGGAACGGAGGCCGTCGCCGCCGGTGAATATTCAATACGGGTTGAAGCCAGCAGTGGGAGCAATATCCTGGCCGAAGAAGTCAGTCTGATTATCTTCGAGAGCTTACCTCCCCCCGTAGAGATTCTAAATCCCCTCAACGGTGAAATCGGCACCACGACGATCGTGGATTTCAGGTGGACGCCCCTTTCGACCGGCGCCACTTATGATTTGCAATTGGCGACGAGCCCGGACTTTGACAATATTTTGCTGGAGAGCGGTAGCCTGAACGAAGCGCGTTTTTCCAGCTTTCTGCTGGAGCCGGAAACTACTTATTATTGGCGGGTCCGGGCCCGGAATCAGTGTGGGTTGGGCTCCTGGTCTGACCCCGCCAGCTTTGTGACCGCTTCGGTTTCCTGCCGGGTGCGCAC
>CAYWHT010000663.1:0-2696 GCA_964458135.1 uncultured Saprospiraceae bacterium
GGTGCAGATCGCCGCCCGCCGCCCCATTCCAGAGCGCCGGATTGCGGTGTTTCAACGCCAGCAGAGTAGCGTAAAACTCCTGCTTTTCATAATTCCCCCAAAGGCATCCCCAGTCCAACAGACTGGGCCGCCAAATAAATCAACCCACCGACGATAAAGGTAGATAACAAAACCCCAGCCGTTGCAAAAACCAAAACCGGCCGCGCCTGTTTCCGCAATTCCCGCACATTGACCTGTAAGGCGCCGGCAAACAACAGAAAGCTGAGCATCACATCCAGCAGGATATTCTTAAAATCTATATCCAAAACGGTCTGACAAAAAAAGACGTAGGCATCTTCCGAAACCTGCTCCATTGCAATGGCCGCAAAAGCCGTGATCATAGCCAAAATCATCAGCCCGATCGTCGAAGGTAGCTTGAGCAACTTATGATTGAGAAAACTAAAGAGCGCAGAAATGGAGAGGATGATGGAGAAGGAGGCAAACATGGCATTTAGAAATTTTGAATTTTAAATGAAGCGATTGCCTCATCGCACCGGCAGATCATTGCATGCTCTGATTACACATCGGCAGGTCGGCCAGATCCCAGTGCTGCCCCAAGCGGATGATATCTTTAGCCGGGTCGGTGTACAAGATCCACCAATCGTCTTTTTGTTCCAGTCGACCGCAAATCTGCACCTGATCGGCAATTAAAGACAGCAATTGCTGGTTGACGGGTTTGCCTTCCGGGCCGACTACCAAAAAATAATCGGGTGTGCTTTGGGTATTCATCACCCGGAGCACGGGAGGAATTCCCCCGGCAATGCAGCGCACCGCGCAGGAGCGATGGGGTTTGCCGTAGCCCGGCTTCATGACCCCGAGCGCGCATTTGGGATCCAAAATTTCTCCCAACAGGCTTACGCGACCGTAGCTTTGTTTGTCCACTTTGGGGGCGCCGTTCGCTTCCGAAAAGCCGGCAAAAGAAGCCACGCCCTCCGTCAATTCGAGGGCAGCCTTATCCGCGTGATAAATGCGGGTACCCCGCAGCCGGATGCTTCTCCCGCTCAGCGATTGGTTTTGTTTTTTTTCAATAGCGGCAATGGTGGCCTCTGCGCCACGTTTGCCAAAACCCAACAACAAGGTGCTTTTGATACGCGGCCGCCCCGTCTCATCGGTACCCTCGACCGACTTTAACATGGGAAAAGGATGCATTACCAACCATCCTTCGTGTACCGTTATTTTCCCCAGTTCAAAATTAGAATCGGCATATCCCCGTTGGGAAAACACCAGCCCACCCGCCACGGCAACGGCCAACAAGAACATTAATCCAACAAAACGCCGGTTCCGCCGGGCGTAGTCTGGCGGCATGTCCGGCTTCCACCCAATGAAAAAATCATTGGATTCGGTATCCTTCGGAGCCATGATGCTTTATTTTTTTTGCGGCCAGGTGGCCAGATCGTAATATTTCATTTTACCGACTACTTTACACTTTTATTAACCGGCCGAGGGGCGAAGATGAGAGTATTCCCGACTTCCATCATACCACCTCCGTCGGCGGCCTTTCCGTTCCTTCCGGATAGGGGTTTGGATGAACGTATACGTAACCCCGCATTACCTTTAGGTCATAAGTTTCCAATTTCTCGGTAAAAGGCGCCGGCGCCCGCCCATCGGCAGGGCGGTACTGATAACCATGCCAGGGACAGGTAATACAACCGTCGACGATTTTCCCTTCCCCGAGCGGACCGTTTTGGTGCCGACAAATGTTGCTCACCGCAGATAGCTTTCCTTCGTATTTAAAGATGGCGATATTCTGCCCGTCGATGAGCACGGTTTTGGCCCGGTTTTCGGCTATATCTTCCACCGCACAGACCTTGACAAAACCATCCGGCGCGGTTTCCGATCCGTCATCCTCTGAAGACCTGCTGATTTGGGCCGCCCTCAAATGTAAACCGACCACCGCAACCATGCCCAGCCCGACCATTCCGATCCCCACCGGGGAATGCTCCAACTGCACAACCCCTAGCATCACATGCAGGACGAGCATAGCGTAAGCAACATATACCATCATATGGAGCGCCTTCCAGATGCGCGGGCTCAGGTTATGCAACCAAAAGTCGTGGCTGGTGGCCGCCATCAAGAAAAGAATGATCAAAGCGAAAAAGCCGAGTACCTGAAAAGGAAAATCACCCACCGAACCGTAACTTGGGTTTCATGCTTCATTATTCGTATAGCGGTTAAAAGCAGGATTCACCGTAAAATTGGTCCATCTACAGTTCCCAAGTTGTTACCCCGGTAACAAGCAGCTCTTTTAAAATCACCTGATTATCGTAGTCCGGAGACACTCGTAACCCGGCAGGTACGGGTCCAAAGGCCATCTATTTCAAGCGGTAAAAACTACCGCGACGGAAGCATCATCCCATTTCCTGCGCCAATTTATCGGTTTTGCGGGCAACGCGCTCGAAAGTTATAGCATTCATCCAACGAGCCGCCAGTCCGGTCAGTACATAGGCTATAGCCAATGCACCGAAAACCATACCCACGGTATCAAAAGAACGGGCCAATAGAGCCAGTGGAACGGCTAGTATAAACATTTGGAATACGGAAAGCATCGCGGCCGGCAAGGGTCGCTGCATGGCATTCAGGCTGGTCGTTACGATCAGGAAAATGCCTTGCAAGGTATAGCTAAGCGGAACGACATACAAAAACAGCGCTGTATAACG
>CAYWHT010000664.1:0-2691 GCA_964458135.1 uncultured Saprospiraceae bacterium
GCGCTTCCCTGCAAGGCGCCGACCTGGCTGAAGTTAATCGATATCTGGCGGCTGCTGATTTTCGGACTTGGTTTCCAGAGAAACCGCAAGTAAAGGAACTTCTGGACCGGCTTTTGGCTACTTGTATTTATCCGCGTGAGTTAGAGGAAAAGAAGGCCTTCCGGGAGGTACGGGTGATTCGCTTATCAACCGGTGAACAGTTGATTCGGGAGGGTTCTCCCTCGGGCTTTGTCTATCTGCCCATGGCCAGGGGGCTGCGTGTTTATCCGCTGGGAGGTTACGAAAGTAAGCTGGCTCCGCCCTGGATACCGATCGGTAATACCGGCGTCATCCGCGGATCGGTGCGCAATGCCAGCGTTGTGGCCGAGGCGCCGGTAAACTTGCTGGCCATTCCTAAACAAGTTTATCTGCAGCATTGGTACGCGCCTTATGACGCTCGCACCCTGTCAAAAATATGGAAGCAGCATGTCGCAAAATAAGCAATCCAGAATTTGGTGTTGGCATCTTCTCCTGATGGTGCTGTTATTGCCGGCCTGCAAGCACGCCGGTAGTGAGTCAGCGAAGCTGGTCGTCGCCACCGCCGCCAATGTGCAGTTTGCGATGAAAGAACTGGAAGGAATTTACCAGGACGAAACGCAACAAGAAATAGAGGTGATCATCAGCTCTTCCGGTAAACTGACGGCGCAAATCCGGCAGGGAGCGCCCTACCATTTATTCCTCTCGGCCAATATGAAATATCCCCGCAACCTTTATGCCGACGATTACGCCCTAGATACTCCCCGGGTATATGCCTACGGATCGTTGGTCGCCTGGACGCTGCGGGATCGCCAGTTGGATTCCACCCTAAATTTTTTTCTGGATCCGGCCGTAAAGAAGGTTGCGATCGCCAATCCGCGCAATGCCCCTTACGGTCGCCAAGCGGTGAACTTCCTCCGGCACTATGGCTGGTACGATCAGCTCCAGCCCAAATTGGTCTACGGGGAAAGCATTGCCCAAACCAACCAGTACATCATTTCGCAAGCCTGCGATTTTGGGTTAACCGCCAAGTCGGTCGTACTTTCTCCTGAGATGCAAGGCCGGGGGCATTGGATGGAATTGCCGGCGGAGGCTTACCAACCTATTGAGCAGGGAGTCGTTATCACGCAGCGCGGGCAACAAGACCATCCGGAGGCCTGCCGCCAATTCTATAATTTTTTGTTCTCGGAAGCGGCCCGGAATACCTTCAGGAAATACGGTTACGGCCTGCCCGGCCCGGAACGGCGTTAAAACATGTTTCCATGACGCAAGCTTTTTGGCAAACCTTGGGGCTGACGTTCAAATTGGCTTTAATTACCACGATAGTTTTAGCCCTTATCGGGCTTCCGCTCGCCTATTATTTGGCCCGTAGCCGGCGCAGTTGGAAACCGGTATTGGAGGCGCTGGTAAGTATGCCGCTGGTGCTGCCGCCTACCGTGCTGGGCTTTTACTTGCTATTGGCTTTTAGCCCGGAAAGCTTGCTGGGCGCCTGGCTCAACGATGCGCTGGGGATACGGCTGGTGTTTACTTTTCCCGGCCTGGTGGTGGGATCGATCCTGTATAGTTTACCTTTTATGGTGCAACCGTTGCAGTCGGGCTTTGAAAATTTACCGCCACAGTTGGCGGAGGCTTCTTACACGCTGGGCAAGTCGCGGCGCACCACCTTCTTCCGGGTCCTGTTACCCAATATCAAGTCCTCCTTTCTGACGGGCATGGTGCTTTCTTTTGCTCATACGGTGGGCGAATTTGGGGTGATCCTGATGATCGGCGGTAACATTCCCGGTCAGACCCGGGTGGCTTCCATCGCCATCTACGACGAAGTGGAGGGGCTCAACTACGCGCTTGCCAACCAGTATGCCCTGGTGCTGGTGGCTTTTACCTTTACCATCCTGGTTTTTGTTTACTATATTAACCGTAGAATGGTACGCGCCGTAGAGGTTTAATTACGCGAGGATGTTAGACATTGTCTTACAAAAAACGTTGCAGGCCGCCACCGGTGAGATGCAGCTCGACCTGTCGTTGCAAATCCAAGCGGGCGAGTTGCTGGCCATTACGGGGCCTTCGGGTAGCGGGAAAACGACGCTGCTCCGCCTGCTCGCCGGCCTGGAGCGCCCGGATGCCGGATACATCCGCAACGGTGAGGCGCAGTGGGTAGATACTTCCCGACGCCTTTTTCGCAAGCCGCAGAAACGCCGCGTCGGCATCGTCTTCCAGAATTACGCCCTTTTCCCGAATATGACGGTGCGCGCCAATCTCGAGTACGCTCTCCAATCGGACGGCAACTCCCGGCTCGTCCAGGAAGCCATCGACATCATGGAAATCGGCGCGCTCATTGACCGTTATCCCGCCACCTTGTCGGGTGGGCAGCAGCAACGCGTGGCCCTCGCCCGCGCCCTCGTACGTCAGCCCCGCCTCTTACTACTCGACGAGCCCCTCTCCGCCCTAGACATCCAGATGCGCAGCAAGCTGCAGGATTACATCCTGCGCGTGCATCAGACCTTTGAGCTTACTACCCTGCTCGTCAGCCACGATGAAAAAGAAATCCTCAAGATGGCCGACCGCCTGGTGCGCCTGGAGGCGGGCCGTATTACCGCCGCCGGAACGCCCGCAGTAATCCTGCAACAGCCCGGCGAAAAAGGCGTGATGGGTACGGTGCTGGCAGTGGAAAACGGGCAG
>CAYWHT010000665.1:0-2684 GCA_964458135.1 uncultured Saprospiraceae bacterium
CCCCTGGTCCGGGCCGATGGTTTCAAAACGTAGCCGGACGGTCGGAGGCATTACTTGGGCATTCCCTTTTGTACAAAAACAGAGCGGGAGACAAATTAAAATACCCCATAAGGCACGGAAGGAGTGGCGGATGGGCAGAAACTCCACAAGTGTTTGACGAATGGCCATGGGGACTAGGGTTAGGTGACAAAGTGATTTGGTTAATAATATAGTGAATTAAATATTAAGCGAGCAAATCCTGCGGTAGAATTCGCTCACTTATCCATTCCCAAAAACCATTCTCGCTCGGGCATCAATAGGGAGCCGTCAGCAGGACCGTCCCCGAAGCAAACCGGTCGGCAACCTGCAGGCGATAATAGTACATACCTGAAGGTAATGACTGCGCACCCAAAGTCCATCGCATCTGGTGCCGACCGGCCCCCAACCGACCCTCTGTCAGCACCTTTACCCGCTGCCCCAGTTGGTTGTGGATCGTAAGCCGTACCGGAGCCGTGTGGTTTAGCGCAAAATTGAAATTCAGCTGCTGACTAAAGGGGTTCGGGAAGACCTTTAGATCCACCTCCACCGGGTTCAAGGTTTCCACGGTAGTGACGTCCTCCAGCCGGAACCGGCTAAAGAAATTCCAAATTTCTGCGCTGGCGGAAAAATCCTGATTGGTAAAGCCCAACGTAAGGGGCAGTTCTGGTCCGCCGGGCCAGGTGTGCCCGCCATTATCGATGCGGTAGAAGACCACCTCGCTGTCTTCCTCACAACTACCGTAGCGAATGCGGGTAGCGGTGGAACCATCCGTCATATCTATATCTTCGAAAGCCGTCACGCTGGAATCCATCGCGCAACTGTTGGTTTGCCGCCAGAATTCGACCGTGGCCTCGGCCCCAATACCAGTGTACACTTCTTCGAAAGGCACCACCGGATCATTGGTGCCGTGCATGTGGATGATGGGCGTCGGGCGCGCCGGTTGGCACACAAAGCGATCGTCGCGCGGCAAATCCCCCGCCACCGAGGCCGCCGCGGCAATACGGTCGCTCAGCGCGCAGGCCAGGTAGTGGGTCATGATGCCGCCCATCGATAAGCCGGTGGCGTATACCTGCTCGAGTTGGAGACCGTATTCCGCGTCTACGGCATCGATCAATTGGCCGATGAAGGCCAGATCATCGTTATCGGAAAGTTCGCCCCAGAGGTTCCAGCCCCGGCCCTGTTCCGGCAAAAACGGATTGAGATTATCCAGGCCGCTAATGTCGACCTCCAAGCCCTCGGGATAAGCCACCAAAAAACCGGCCGTATCCGCCACCTCGTGCAGGAGAGACACCTGGATCTGCTGATCGGCAGTGGAGCCGTAACCGTGTAGGTTGATGACCAGAGGCAGCGGCTCCTGGCCGTCGTAATTTTGGGGAACGAATAGCTCGTACTCCCGCGTTTGGCCGCCTACGGTGATGGTCTTGGACTCGAATTGACCGTAGAGGGTGGTGCAAAAGAATAGGAAAAGGCAAATGGTAAAATTACACTTCATAAAAGCCGTGGTATTTTGGACTGGAAAAATACGGGAAAATGTGGGAAGTAGTGCGCAGCTCTAGCGCCGTTTTGAATCAATTCTTCCCCTGTGGTGATTTCAACCTAAACCAACTGCTGTAAATCCCAAAATATTTTTATTTTTAAATGCTCCGATTCTAACCCAGAACCTTAATAGCATTGCGCCATCTAGCCCATCTTTCCCCACTCCTCTTGTTGCTGCCCGCCTGTTCGCCGGGCCCCTCCGCGCCCCCTCCCGAAGCCATCGATGAAGAGGTTTACACGCAAATCCAGGAGGCGCTCATCACGGCCCAACCGGGAGCGGTGGTGGAGATCCCGGAAGGAACTTTTGAGTTCGACTGGCCCCTGTCGCTCGATGGGGTTACAGGCGTCACCATCCGGGGAGCAGGAATGAATAAGACTATCCTTTCTTTTCGCGGCCAAAAGGTCGGAGCCGAAGGGTTGAAGATCACGGCCGACTCGGTCACCGTACTCGATCTCACCATTCGCGACACCAAGGGGGACGCCATAAAAGTGCAGGATTCCCACGGGGTTACTTTTCGGGCTGTCAAAACCAGCTGGAGCGGCGGCGCACGGGAAACCAACGGCAGGTATGGCCTGTACCCAGTAGCCTGTACGAACGTCCTGGTCGAGGATTGCGAAGCCTCCTTCGCTTCCGACGCGAGCATTTACGTGGGGCAGTGCACTTCGGTAGTAGTGAGGAACTCCTACGCCCACGAGAACGTCGCGGGCATCGAGATCGAAAATTGCGTAGAGAACACCTCCGAGCTTTCCGTAACCGGCCCGGTGCGGTTCGATCCGGACGAAGCGCCCTACCCCACCCTCTCCAATTATGCCTTTTTCCGGGGTGACACGAAAGCTTTGCAGCCCAATGAAGAGGTCGTTCCCTACGAATTGATCACCCCTTTGTTTACCGATTACGCCCATAAAGCCCACTTCGTCTGGATGCCCGATAGCCTGCAGGCTACGGTGGATGAGGCCGGCGCCGTCCGCTTTCCCGACAATACGGTGCTCATCAAAAACTTCTATTACCCCGCCGATTTCCGGCAACCGGAAGCGGATTGGGATATGGTGGAAACGCGCATACTAATGAAAAAAGCCGGCCAGTGGGAAGCCTACACCTACGTGTGGAACGAAGCACAAACCGAAGCCCA
>CAYWHT010000666.1:0-2678 GCA_964458135.1 uncultured Saprospiraceae bacterium
CTAATCAAAAAATGGCTAATTTTCGACTCAAAGACCAAACCCGCAATGGGTTCATCTACAAAAATAAGGAAATATTCGGGATCCCAGCCCGGGCGGCAGCCCTTAGAACTGGCTTTTAATTTTTTGGAAAAAAATATGCAATCGAAAAATACCGATGGCCAGGAGCATAGTAGCGCCGATCAACAGCATCGTGTAAGTGGATGGGGAATTCACCAATTCCCGGACGGAATACACATCCGTACCCAACCACAAGGAAGCGGCAAAGGAGATCAGGTTGTTGACCGCGTGCAGGGCGATGACCAGTAGCAAGGATCGCGTATGGTAGTAGATCCATCCGAAGAGCACTCCCAGCAATAGCCCCCCCAAAAACTGCAGGGGATTGAGATGGGCCAGCCCGAATAACAGGGCCGACAGCCCAATGGCCGTACCGGCCCGGTAGCGATTGAGCAAGCCGCTCAGTATGACGCCGCGGAACAGGATTTCTTCCAGTACCGGCGCCAATAGCACGGCGGCGATGAAGGTGCCCAGATCCGGCTTCAAAAACTGCATGAGAAAATCCGCCATCTCTTCAAAACCGGGAAGCAGGGTCATGAGCTCCCCGGCCAGTAGGCCCAGCAAGATGACGCTAGCCAGTCCGTAGAGGATAATTCCCGCCGGAGGCCAGCCTCCCCATTGCAGATTATCGGGCCGGCCGAGCTTTTTAAGGACCAGCCAAATCGTAAAACCAAAGGGAATGGCGTAACCGAACACCTTAAGCATAAAGGAATTGGCTGCCTCTTGCGGGCCGTAGCCCAGCGCGGTCAGAATAGGCGTAAAAACCAAAGATACACCGATGGTGACGCCTAAAAGGATCAGAAAAACGATAATGGCCTGTTTAATGGAATGGGGATAGGAAACTTGCATGTGGGCACGTTTTTTTAGCAAGATTAACGCTGCGACGACAACGGAAAGATAATAAAGGATTTAGAGCTTATTTGGATTTTACTTTTATCTTGCCACAGATAAGGCTAATCTTTAGAGAAAGGGGCTCTATGCCCTTTAACACCATTTTAACTTCCATCTTCAACCCTCGGCTTCGTTGCCACATTGGCAAAAACTTAATTTTATAGGTTGTTTGCACAGATGATCACTGCGTTAAAGGAATGGTAAACTCGCACTGGATAAAAATAAAAGAGAAAAGCAGTCGGTTGAGAAGGGAAAATCAAATAATGACGGCAAACCAGCGGCAAGGGCCGGAAATCGGGGAGCAAAAATCCGGTGTCCGGGCTGGCGTCAAGCGCCGGCAAATCGGATGGGTGAGCGCCGGCGCCATCGTGGTGGCCAATATGATCGGCACGGGGGCGTTCACCACGCTGGGGCTGCAAATTCAAGACACCCGCAACAGCTGGAGCATTCTCTCAGTGTGGGTGATTGGCGCGCTGATCTCCATTTTGGGGGCCTTCAGCTACGCGGAACTGGGCACCCACCTCCGCCGGTCGGGGGGCGAGTACCATTTCCTTTCCAAGACCTTTCACCCCCTGCTGGGTTACTTGTCGGGCTGGATCGCCATGACGGTGGGATTCTCCGCTCCGATCGCCCTCTCGGCGATGGCCATTGGGGCTTACCTGGAAAAGTTCATTCCTTTTTCCACGCCCCTGCTCGCCATTGCTATCGTAGTAGTCATCGGCCTGGCCCATTCCTTCCATTTGCGGCAAAGCAGCCGCTTTCAGAATGTCTTCACCCTGCTCAAGCTATTGTTGATCGCCGGCATGATTGCCGCCGGTATTTTTTCACCCACTACAGAGCAGACCAACGCCTTTGACTGGAGTAGCGGTTGGACCTCCGAAATCTGGCTTCCCGCCTACGCCGTAGCTTTAATCTACGTCAATTACGCCTACTCGGGTTGGAATGCGGCCGCCTACATTGTGGAAGAGATCCGGCAACCCCGCCGCAACCTTCCGCGCGCCCTCATCGGGGGCGCCCTGCTGGTAAGTGTCCTGTACGTTTTATTGCAGTATGTTTTTTTGCGGCAGGCCAGCGTCGAACAATTGACCGGACAGGTGGAGGTAGGCCAAATCGTAGCCGAAAATCTCTTTGGATCTGAAGGTGGTCGCATCTTAAGCTTCGCCATTGCCCTGCTCCTGGTTTCCAGCATCAGCGCCATGATCTGGGTGGGGCCACGCATCACCCGAGCCATGGCGGGGGACTACCGCTTTTGGCAATTTCTGGCTACCGATAATGCGCGCGGCGTGCCGGTGCGGGCGGTTTGGTTTCAGGTGGGCATTAGCGTCTTGCTCATTTTGGTGGGGTCTTTTCGCAGCGTGCTCATGTACAGCGGCTTTTTACTCCAACTGTCTTCCGCCCTGGCCGTTGCCGGTATTTTTGTGTTGCGCCAGGGAAGGTGGAAGGGGCCGTCCGGTTATTGCAGCCCTTTTTTCCCGGGATTGCAGCTTCTTTATATCGCATTCAGCACCTGGATCATCGTCTACCTGATTGCCGACCAACCCCTGCAAAGCCTCTACGGCGCGGCCAACCTGCTGATCGGATTGGCTACTTACGGGATTGACCGGTGGATGGGGGCGGCTGCGAGGAATGGTGAAGGTTGAATGGTGAATGGGGGCGGTATTGTGCATCAAGGCTTGACATATAGTCTGACAACCCAAAATTTGTGAATTCTGACTTGCTCTTTTTAGCTTCGC
>CAYWHT010000667.1:0-2658 GCA_964458135.1 uncultured Saprospiraceae bacterium
ACTTTGGCTCGATCTCCAGCCGCTTCATAGCCTGGGCAACCGGATTGCATCTTTGCGCTGGAATCATATCGTATCTTCCAAGCTTTTCGCCAATCTTTCTCTGACCTACAGCCAGCTCGACGTGGACGTGGGCTACGAAAACCGCGACTCCCTGATGCGGGTAGATCCACCGCAGCTGCTGGGGCGTTCTTTGGAGCGCAGTCAATACCGTTCGGGCATCGAGGAATATGGCGCCAAGTTGGATTTCGAATGGTTGCCCAATCCCCGCCACCATTTGCGTTATGGGCTGCACTTCAGTCACCGGCAATTTTCTCCGGGCGTGTTGCGCTTTGATGAAACCACCCAGGAGCTTACCCTGGAAGGCCGCCTGGTCAACCGGGAAATCCAGGCTAAGGAGGCGGCCCTTTATCTGGAAGACGCGTGGAATCCCGGCGATCAATTTTCGTTGAATGCCGGTTTGCGGGCGGCGGGCTTTCGGGTTGACGGGCGGACTTACACCTCTTTCGAACCGCGATTATCAGGCCACTGGGCTTTTTCCCGGCGGGGTCAGCTCGGTTTTTCCTTTTCCCGCATGGCTCAGTTTTCTCATCTGCTATCGGGGTCCAGCCTGGGATTGCCCACCGATATGTGGGCGCCCTCCACGGGGCAACTGGAACCCCAAAGGGCCTGGCAAACGACTTTTGTGGTTGGATGGCAGTTAGCGCCGGGATGGCAATTCGACCTCGATGGTTTTTACAAAAAAATGAACCACCTGCTGGCCTATTCGGAAGGCGCCTATTTTATTGACAATTGGGAAGACAATGTAACCATGGGACAAGGGGAGTCCTACGGGGCTGAATTGGGGCTTTATAAAAAGATCGGCCGGTTAACCGGCGGAATGGCCTACACGCTATCCTGGACGAACCGGCAATTTGATAAAATCAACCTCGGTCGTCCCTTCCCCTTCAAATACGATCGCCGCCACAATTTCAACCTGACCACCCATTACCAGTTCAACAATCGCTGGCGCCTGAAAGCCAGCTGGCTGCTGAATAGCGGTCTGGCCTTCAGCTTGCCGCTGCGTAAATACCAGTTCCAATTTCCCGGCCTATCCTCCCCGACAACGACTACCGCCCTGGCTTTTGGATCGAAAAACCAGTATCGCCTGCCTTATTACCACCGGCTGGATGTTGAAGTACAGGCCGACTTTTCCGGCAAATGGTTGGATCACACCTTCAGCGCGGGGGTGTATAATCTTTATAACCGGAAAAATCCGGTTTATTACGATCTGCGCACCCAGCTGCTCAACCAGAATAATGAGCTGCGCGAACGAAAGAAATTCGTGCAAGTGTGGTTGATTCCGGTCTTTCCCTATCTCAATTATTCCATTCGCTTTTGATAAAAATTTTGTAAATTGATGACTACCAATTTGATGAGGAATGAGCAGCTGTCTACGCCTTTTACTACCCGTGGTCATTTTAGCATCGCTCGCCGCCACCTGTGAGCGCCCCTTTGATTTGGAGGTCGAAGAACCCGATCCTCAGTTGGTGGTCATTAGCAAGTTTACGAACGATCGTAATGTACTGGTGCAAGTTTCCCGCAGCCAATCCATACTCGACGAAGAAGGCCAAATTGATTACATCCTGGATGCTCGAGTCGATCTGTACCAGCGGGATAACTTTCTCGAACAATTGGAATTGATAGCCGGCCCCGATCAGATCAATCCCTACTTCACCACCCGCGAATTTCGACCGGCGATCGGCACGACTTACACCATCAGGGTAGAAGCTCCGGGCTTTGACCCCGTCACGGCCACCAGCGAGGTGCCGCCCCGGGTGAAAATCAATCGCCTACTCGTACGGGAGCTCCAAGTCGATCCCGGAGAAAAGGAATACCAAAATACCCTCCGTTTTACCGTGGAACTCGTATTTGAAGACCCACCCGCTCAAGAAAATTTCTACCACCTCAACCTCTTCCAGCATATCCAGCGCTTTGAGATCGATGCGCGGGGAGACACCATACCCCAGGGCATGCGCCGGGTAACGGTGGATTTCAATTCGCTGGTCGATAACAACTACAAAGTGGCCAATTTTGACGGCGGCATGTTATTGGAAGATACGCCTTTTGACGGCCGGCAAGTGACGCTCGATATTCCACTCGCCTTTCAACTCGATCGCAGCAACGAACGACTCGGCAAAATCCTCGTCGAACTACGCGCCGTCTCCGAAGATTACTACCTCTTTAAAAGCACGCTGAGCAAACAACAACGCAATCCCGGCCAGCCATTCAGCGAGCCCGTCATCGTTTACAACAACGTGCAAAACGGGCAGGGCATCTTCGCCGGTTACAGCGCCTCTCTCGATTCGGTGGCGGTCCATCGTTAGTTGGGCGAATCGTGCGGTGAATGGAACGGTAACTCTAAATAATTGGTCTCATTAGGAGAAGAGCTCAAGCGGGGTAACCGGTTAGCGTTTCACGTGCCCCTAAAACAGGCTGCTCCTCCGGAGCGCCGGTTCACCTCTATAGCATATTTTTTCCACCAACCGGCTGCACCTAAAGTTGCGGCGAAAGCAGAAGGCTCACCCATTAGTCTCCTTATGCTCGGTCCCTATACGGTTTCTCCTAACCCGGATGATGCATGAATTGATCTATTACGCGGCGCCATTCCTGGCCGTCCTC
>CAYWHT010000668.1:0-2654 GCA_964458135.1 uncultured Saprospiraceae bacterium
ACGAAAGCCAGTCCGACCGCCTCGGAGTAGAATATTCCACCAAAATCGGGTACGACGCCGCGGAGATGGCGGGCTTTTTCGAAACCCTAAAGCGGCTCTCCTCCAGCAGTGGCGCCGGAGAAATCCCTAACTTCCTGTCTACCCACCCCGACCCGGCCGATCGCTACGAGCGCGTCCGGGAAATGGCCGGTAAATGGCGGACCAAGACGGGGAAAACCGATTTGAAAGTGAACCGCAATTCCTACCTGCGCATGATCGACGGCATCACCTACGGTACGGACCCCCGGGAAGGGTATACCGAAAATGATAATTTCTATCACCCGGAGCTGCGTTTTCAATTCCCCATTCCCGCTGGTTGGAATGTTCAGAACACGAATACCCAGGTGGCCATCTTTCCCGACGACCAGAAGGGCGCCGTCATCCTGCGCCTGGGCTCGGGAAGCGACCCGCAAGCCGCCGCCAACGAACGGGCCCAACAGCTCGAACTGCAAGTCACGAGCTCGGGCGGTCAGCGCATCAACGGCCTGGATGCCTACAGCCTGCTCGGTGACATTCAGGATCAGCAAAGCGGGCAAGTGCTGCGCGTGCGCCTCCTAACCATTAAGTACGGCGAAAATATCTACGAATTTATCGGTTTTGCGCCCCGCGCTCAGTTTTCGGCCTACGATAGCAACTTCCGCTACACTATGGAAAATTTTCGGGAACTCAATGACCCCAGTAAGCTCAACGTACAGCCCGAACGCGTGCAAATACGAACGGCGCCCCGCAATATGTCCCTGCAGGAAGCCCTGCGCTATTTCGGTACGGCCGAAGACCGCCTGCAGGAACTGTCTATCCTCAACGGCATGAAATTGACCGATCCGGTGCAGGAGGGCATGCTGATTAAGACGGTGGGGAAGTCGGTGACGGATGACCGGTGACGAAGGTCCCATGCATAATCCGGGCTGATCGTTCATCCTAATCTTTCCTACGAAGTAACCCCCAGCGGGATCAACCATTGGTAGTCCCAGCTCAAGGGCATTAAATTTCCATGGGGCATTAGTTGCTTCACCCACGTTTTACCCGCCCTACAAGAGAGCGATGGAGTGGATTAGGTGGATTGAAGTTCGAAATCGAGGCTGCTGATCACCGGCGGCTTGAGCCCGAATTTGTGAAACCACCGCCTCTTGCGCACTTCTATTTCTTGAATGCGAAATTCTTTCGCACTACTTTCAACCCATTGCAGAAAATTCTCCAGGGCTTTTTCTTTTCCTCTAATTCTCGCGCGAAACAATGCTTCGCTTTCGTAGCCAAAATGTCCTTTTAACTCGTAAATTTCGCGTGCGAAGTAAGCCATATTTCTGCCTAGGTTAACGCCCGTGAAGTTTCCTTTCAGGTAAATGTCATACACCATCATACTCAATTTTGAGCTTTTAATAAAATAGGAAAATGGGGAACTGGGAAATGGCTATCTTAGGAAGGGAGTGTGTGAGAAAGTACGTGTTGTAATGGGGGCTGTTTTATCTCCAAACTTGCCAATAGAAATTTTATCTATACACTCAAATATACAAATAATTCACAATAGGATAAACAGGAATTTTGGTTTCATTAGGTTTTAATAAAAAAATTAATTACCCCAAACAAAGAATACTGCAGATGTCTTCCGTAAACCAAATCAAATAGCATGTGTGAACACGAACACACAAATAGGAGTTCCTTAATGAGTAACTTAGCGTGCCCTTTTAAACCAAATACCGGAAGAGTCGTCCTGGAGAATTAACTAAACAAGACACGGTATATGGATCAAAACAACACTGCCCCGGTCCTAGCGTTTACGAGGATACTGAGGGAAGAGGGGGCGGTTGAAACGAAGCGCTTGAGTAAGTTAATCGCTATTTATCTTAAGTTTCTGCCGTCCGGAATAATGGGAAAACTCGAAGATGTTTGGTATCGTAAAAAGGTAGAACAATTCGAACACCCTTACCCACCGCTATATCTACTCGGACACTGGCGCAGCGGCACCACTTTCCTGCACATGATGCTCGGCCGGGATCCCGATCTCACCTTTCACTCGAAATTTGCTTCTTTTTTTCCGGATTCTTTCTTGCTAACGCAGAAAACAACCAAACCGTTAGCCAACCGCTTCCTCAATACTTTTGGCGCCATCAATGCCTGGAGAGACGGGATTTCGATGGATATGTCGATGGATTCACCCTCCGAGATCGTGGTGGGAATGATCAAGCAAGCGCGCCGCGATACTTTTCACTGGGGCCACGTCTTTGCCATATCCTGGCTGGGCTAGTTTGACCGGTATCTTTTTCAGCGGGGGATGACCCAAGAGGAAATGGCCGAATGGCAAGCTTCGGTTCGCTATCTCAACCGCAAGGTCAATTTCAACGCACCCGAAAAGCGGCTGATGGTCAAGAATCCCGGTGACACGGCCCGGGTTAAGTCTATTCTGGATATTTATCCCAACGCCAAGTTCGTTTTCCTGCACCGTGATCCCTACGATGTTTTTTACTCCAATAAAAAACTCTGGCGCAATTTACTCGGGCACGTTTCGCTTCAAAGCATGAATGAGGAAGAACTGGACGAAGCCATCCTATACATCTACGAGCAATTGCACCGGGCATATTTCGAACAAAGAGAACTAATCCCCGAGGGAAATCTAGTAG
>CAYWHT010000669.1:0-2651 GCA_964458135.1 uncultured Saprospiraceae bacterium
ATTCCGAATACCTCACGCCTTTTCAGGAAAAACAGATGAGCATACAGCCGGGATTCATGCTTCAGTACGCCCACTTTTTAAAAGAGGAATTTCAGCGCGAACACGGCTTCAGGGATCCCGTAATTACGGTAGATAGCTACGTAGCCCTCAACGGCCGCCCCAGCCAGCGCTACATCGACCCCGGGGTGGACTTGACCGAGCTGCAGAACGGTTTTCGGCAAAAGGATTGGGTGCTCGACTTTCGGGGCAAGCCCGAATTGCATTGGTCGATAACTACTTTAATCCAAGACTGAGATGATGCGAATGACGCCCGTTGTATTATCCATACTTAGTATTTTGATTTGCCTTTCGGCGAAAGCCCAGACCGCCCGCATCACCGGTATTGTCCTGGATAAAGCCGGGGCGCCCGTCAACAATGCCCAGGTTTACCTGGAACCGGAGGGAGAGCTGCAAACCACCGCAGAAGATGGCCGCTTCGACTTTGAGGGATTGGCGCAAAACAACACTTACCAACTCACCGTTTTCGCCCCTACTTACACTACCGTCATCCGGAGCGTAATTGCCGATAGCCCGGAAAAAAGCCTCACCTTTGAGCTGGAGGCGCTTAGCGTAACGGGTAAAGCCGTAGAGGTGCGGGATCGGGGCCAGGCCTTTGGGGTGGGGCGGTTGCGCAATGTGGAAGGCACGGCCATCTACGCCGCCAAGAAAAACGAAGTCATCGACCTGGAGGAACTGGTCGGCAATCTGGCTGCGAACAATCCCCGTGAGGTCTTTCGCGGCGTGGCCGGGCTCAATATCTGGGAAAACGACGGTTCGGGCCTGCAACTTAATATCGGCGCCCGCGGCCTCAATCCCAATCGCACCTCCAACTTCAATACCCGCCAGAACGGTTACGACATCAGCGCCGACGCGCTGGGGTATCCCGAAAGCTATTACACGCCACCCACCCTCGCCCTGCGGCGCATCGAGGTGGTGCGCGGCGCAGCTTCCCTGCAATACGGCACCCAGTTTGGGGGGCTGCTTAACTTTGTTTTTAAGGACGGGCCCGAGGACAAGGCCTTTGAATTCGTCTCCGACAATACAGCGGGCTCCTACGGCCTGATCAATTCTTTCAATTCCATTGGCGGAAGTGCCGACCAACTCAACTATTACGCTTTTTACCAGCGCAAGCAGGGCGACGGCTGGCGCCCCAATTCCGGATTCGATCAGAATACCGTTTTCGGCAGTGTCAAGTACCAGGCTACGGAGCGCCTACAGGTCGGCCTGGAGTTTACCCACATGGATTATCTTGCCCAGCAGCCCGGCGGATTAGTAGATTTTGAATTTGAACGCGATCCCCGCCAGTCGAAACGCGATCGCAACTGGTTCCGCGTTGATTGGAACCTGGCCGCCCTCAAACTCGATTACCGCTTCTCCCAACGCACCCGCCTCAATTCCCGCAGCTTCTACCTCCACGCCCGCCGCGAGGCGGTAGGTGAGTTGGGGCCCATCAACCGTCCCGACCCGATGCGCGAGCGCGACCTCATCCGCGGGCGGTACCGCAATTTCGGCAACGAAACGCGTCTGGCGCATCGCTACAACCTCAACGGCCGCCCCTCCACCTTCCTGGCGGGATTTCGCATCTACCACGGCTTTACCCGCAATCAACAAGGGGATGCCGACGACGGTGGCGATCCCGATTTTACCTTTCTCAATCCCGAAGATCTGGAGCAATCCGATTACGATTTTCCCAGCCGCAACTATGCTTTTTTTGTCGAAAACCTTTTTAATTTGACCGACCGAATTACCGTCACGCCGGGGGCGCGACTGGAATACATCAAAACTACTTCCGACGGATATTTCAAGCAACGCGTCTTCTCGGGCGGGGAGGTCATTTTTGAGCAGCGCTTTGAGGATTCGCGCCGCAACGAACGCACATTTGCCCTCTTTGGCCTGGGCATCGGTTACCGCCTGAATGATGAGCTGGAAGCATACGGTAACGTTTCCCAAAATTTCCGCGCGATCAACTTCAGCGATCTTTCGGTCGTTAATCCCAATCTCAAGGTCGACTCTTTATTACAGGATGAGCGCGGGTTCAACGCCGACCTGGGCTTTCGCGGGCAGCTCCTCAACAACAGCATGCGCTTTGACGCTTCCCTGTTCTATCTACACTACCGCGACCGCATCGGTCTGGGGGAGATTACCGTCACTGACCGCATCGGTTTGGAGCAAAACGTCGCTTTTCGCACCAATATCGGCGATGCGCGCATCTTCGGCCTGGAAGCCTACGCCGAATTCGACATTTACCGCTACCTAAGCGGGAACGAAGCTACCGGCCTGAGTCTTTTCGCCAACTTTAGCTTGCTGGAAAGCGCGTACCTCTCCGGCGGTCCCACTTTTGAGGGCAATGAAGTGGAGCAGGCCCCCCCGATGACTCTCAAGACCGGCTTGCTCTTCAAGCATCGCAATTTCCGCGTCAGTTGCCAATTCAGCTACGTGCGTCGTCATTACAGTGACGCCACCAACGCCAGGCGCGTCAGCGACGCAACTCGCGGCATCATCCCCTCCTACCAGGTGATGGATGCATCCCTATGTTATCAGTGGAGACGCTTTCGCAATCAGTTTGGCGTCAATAACTTACTGGACGCCGCCTACTTTACCCGCCGGGCTAC
>CAYWHT010000670.1:0-2644 GCA_964458135.1 uncultured Saprospiraceae bacterium
GTCTTAATCCTACTCCAATCTGGATATGCACTCTGACCCGGCTATATTAATCATATGCCGGCAACGTATTGGGCGGTCTTAATCCTACTCCAATCTGGATATGCACTCTGACCTATCCGTCATCTCGATGCAAGCATCGTTGAGGATAAAGTCTTAATCCTACTCCAATCTGGATATGCACTCTGACAGCAACCTTTATAACAATCTCACAATCAACAAAATAACATTTCAAACAACATAATTACGCCCTGTTTTTTCCGGGGTTTTTTTGGCTATATTTAACTACATTGCTATCTACTCCATGCGCAAAAGCCATCATCCGTAAGGAATAAAAACCTGCGCTGCGAGTAGTCCGGCATTCCCGGCTTTCTCCCCCACTGTCGCCGGAGAAGGCTGGGAAAAGCGCTTCGAACTGATGGCAAGATACGGAATTTTGGAGGGGGATGCCAGGTTCAAGTTTAGAAAAACAAGGTATTGGGCGGATCGATGAGGGACTGGATCTGTATGTCTTTGCCGATGATCTTCATACTACCGATCGTCTCGGATTGCACGGGCGCCAACAGGATGCTGTCGTGGTTGTCGTAGGCCGCCTGCACCTCCTTGAGGGTTTCCGAAATTTCCTTGAAAGTTTGCTGGTGGGTGCGCGCCAGGTAGACCGATTTCTGGATGCGGATACAGCCCTTTCCGAGCAGGTACTTGGCGATATGGGTGCGCACGCGGTCGTCTTCGATGTCGTACATCACTAGATAAAGCATATCGTATGCATTTTGGGAAGGTTGGCGAATAAATTGCAGGATGCGTCGAATACGCTCGTTGAGGGGCTCCACCTGATCGCCTTCGGCCCGTGGCGCGGGCTGCCGGGTGGAGGGCGGCGTCAGGCCCGCCTCGCGGATCTTGCGGAGCTTTTCTTTGAGATCGTATTCGTTTTTTTTGGGTCGAGCCATAAAGAGGATTTTGGCCCGTCCTTTTGCCTCGGACGGGTAAAATTTTGGATTAGCTGCTTGCCTGATCTGCCTTGGGGGCGTGTCAGGAAGTATCCGGGTCCAGTAATTCGTCCAGGGCCTGGCGGGCCAGTTCGGCCAGCTCGACGCGGCTGCCGCTCTTGGTGGTTTTGACGACGGAGAAGCCGCGTTTGCCGAAGAAAATGTTGACTTCCGCCCAGTGCTCGCCCGCCTGTACGCGTAGCTTTTTGCCGTAGTGGATCGACTCGACATCCTGCAAGATTATCCCGAGTTCGGTAAAGCGCGCCTCGATGCGGGGCATCACTTCTTCCAGCTCGGGCGGCACGTAGGCCTGTCGCTTCCGACGAGGCCGGAAGTCCGGGTTTAATTTTTGCTTGATGCCCAGTAGCACTTCGTCGCTCAGGGGCTCTTTGGCTTCTTTCGCGGGGGCAGGGGCCTCTGCCTCCAATTTCTTGTGCGCGCGGTGGATCGCCCGTTCCGCATCGGGCGCCGTGGGATCAAAATACTGTCCCAGCACCACCGCCGTCGATCCGGGGTGGAACCAGGCGCCGGGATCGGTGCTGAGAAAACAAGCGCGGGTGACATCGTGGGTGCGCAAATCGACCACTGCCTCCAACTGGTGTTCCCGTGCGAAATGCTGAACGAAGGCTTTGTAGAACAAGCTGTACATACCAGAATCGAAACAAGGCTCCTCCAACCGGAACATCAGCTTGAGGCCGTCGCCCCCCGGCGAAACAAACCCCATCAACACCCGCTCATCGGCCCGCATCCTTTCGCTGGTCTCCGCCAGATCCAGCTCCGAGCGGTCAAAATGGTCGAGATCGATCATAAAATGCTCAATGGCCGCAAAATGATCCTTACGGCGCGTGGGCGGATGGAAACGGCCGCACACGAAATAGGGCAGCTCCTTTTTCAGTCGGGCGTACTGCCTGGGATCTACCGAACGCACCATTCGCAAGCGCTCGATCTGCTGCCTCAGCTGCCGCTTCGGATGGCGAATGCCCTGGTAAATCCGCTCGGGGCTGACCTTGTGCAGCTTGTCGTCTACGCTGGTGATGTTGGCGCCGTATTGTAGCATAAGACTATGGTATGAATTACCGGTAATTGATTTTTATTTTCCGAATCCAGCATCTAGTACACTGTGTAATAAGTAATTTTGCGCTTTGGCAGTGTCTTTTGCCGAAAGGCTGCGTTGCTCATCAGTCTCGTAGCTACGGCTATGCTCCTTCTTCGCGCCTTGCCTTTCGCCAAAATACCCCTCCCAAAACATCAAAGAACTTATTACACAGTGTACTAGGCATTCCCCCTACCCTACCCCCTGAAAATACTTCGCCAACTGATGCGCATAACGCTGTATATGCGCCTGCCGGCTACGCTGCACCGCCTGCTGGAGGATGACCTCGGCCAGGTAGTCATTGACCGACTGGATGAGGATGCGCTTACCCAGGCCTTCCAGCCAGGTGCCGCCGTTGCGCTCCACGAAGCACTCTTCGGGAAAAGCTTCCTGGCGGCACAATTGCAGCACCACATAATCGACCCAGGCCCGGTAGCGCTCAATGACATCGTACACCAACACCGGCCGGTTGTAGTCATCGCGATGAAAGATACCGACGTAAGGGTCGATACCCGCCTTGATCAGCGCCCCTTCCACTTTACCGTAAAGCATGCCGTAACCGTAGTTA
>CAYWHT010000671.1:0-2643 GCA_964458135.1 uncultured Saprospiraceae bacterium
CAGTATAATTCATGCATAATCCGGGTTAACGGGCGCCTGGATGGCTTGATGTGAAAAGCCACCACTTTTTTTCGGGTTATCCAAAACTTATTTACTCTTGTTGCGTTCATTATTTTCAGAAAAGAGTGAAAGTTCTGAAAAGAATAAAACTTTATTTACTAGTCTACGTAAGTCAAGATTGTCTGGATAAGAGGTGTTTTAGGATGTAACTTTGATCGATTTCCTCCCCGCCGTGCTACGCGGGGAGGTTTTTTTGGTCTTTGGCTTTCGATAGAGATGGCTGATGTTCCATCCGTTAGGGGAGCGCCCTTTACCTATTTCACATCAGCGTTCAACCCGCCGTATCACTCTCCAAACAAATATCCCACTTTCACGCCACCGTAATAATTTCTAGGTCTTCCCGGATAAAAATAGCGCGGCGCTCCGCCATTGAAGCTCATGGCGTTGATTTGCAGCATGGCGGCGTAGTCTTCGTCAAACAAGTTATTAATGCCCAAAAAGGTATCCAGGCGGATGTGTTTTCCGAAATTTTTGCGATAGCCGAGGCGGAGGCGTACGAGCCGGAAGGCTTCTGAAAAGGTGGTGTTGGCGTCGTTAACGGGCATGGCGTCTACGAAGAGGAAGTTGAGGTTGCCGTAGAATCCCTTTGCGGGAAAGAAGTCGATTCCGGCGCTGAGTTTGTGCGGCGGGGCGCCGGTGAGCTGATTACCGGAAAAATCTTCTCCCTGGTCCTGGAACTCCTCAAAGCGGTATTTAGCGCGGGTGTAGCTGGTAAATACTTCCAGTTGGTCTGTGATGCTGTAGGCGAAGTAGACATCCCACCCGCGATGGGAAGTTTCCCCAGCGTTGACGCCGACAAACTGGTCCTGGGCGGTGCGCCGGGCCACCAGCAGGTCGTTGATATTCATACGGTAGTAAGAAATATCAAAAGTCAGGCGGCGGAAATAGGCCCCCCGCATGCCGAATTCGAGGTTGCCGCCCCGCTCGGGCTGCAAATCGGTATTGAGGCGGCCGTCAGGGGTGCGCGTTTCTTCGGAGGTGGGGGGCGAAAAACCCCGGCTGTAGGAGGCGAAAAGGGTGAGCCGTGGCAGGGGCTGAAAACCGATGCTGAGGCGGGGGGAGAGTACGCCTTCAAAATCCTGGTCGCTGGAAATGTCGACCCCATCGCCGGGGAAACGGTCTTCCAGTTCGTAGCGCGTTTGGTTGTAGTTGATGCCGCCGGTTACGAACAGATACCGGTTGAGGGAGTAATTGGCCTCGGCGAAGAGGTTGTAGTAGCGGCGTCTTTCCAGGTTGTCGGTGAGCAGGGTGTCGAGTTCGCCATTAATAATTTCGTTGGTTTGCCAGTCGTACTGTTCGCGGAAATACTCCGCCCCTACGGAGATATCGGGCCGCTCGCGGTTGTTGGACTTCCGGTAGTCGAAGGTGGTGCGGAAACCCACGGCCCGGTTGTCCTCGCGCAGGATATTGAAGGGGCGGGGCTCAAAGTTGTTGCGGTAGGAGGTAAAGAAGGTGGTGGTATTGCTAAAATTTTCGCCGTAAGATTTATGGATAAAGTCGTGGCGGTGGGAAACACCGACCAGCACTTGTTGGTAGTCTTCGAAACCCTCGATAGCCGCCCAGTTGGGGGCGGCCATTTGCGGGTTATTTTCAAAATCCTGCCGGGTCAGGGAGCTGGGGATAAAGGCTTTCACATCGCGGTAGCTGGCGATAAAGCTGGTGCGGTCGCGCTCCCCGGAGCGGAACTGACCGTAGGCCGTCAGTGCTTCGCGCCGGAAGGCGTTGTTTTCCCGGTAGCCGTTATCCTGGGTGCGGTTGTAATTGAGGTTGAATTGGGTGTCGCCCTCGTCGTTATTGTACTGGAAGTCAGCAACGGTGCGGTCCAGGCCGTAGGAACCCAGCGTTTCGGAGACGGAGAGCCGGGTAGGCGCCCCTACGCCCAGCTCGCGGGTGCGCAGGTGGATCATGCCGCCGAGCCCGGCGCCGTAGACGCTGGCCGTAGGGCCTTTCCATACCCGCACGTCTTCGATGATGCTCAGGTCGATGTCCTCGAGAGTGGTTTCCCCTTCGCCGGTGGTTAAGGGTATATCATTGAGGTAGGCGCGTACTTTGGTGGTGGAAAAAGGCGACCGGCTGCCCACGCCCCGGATGGTGATGCGGTTGGTGTTGAAAGCTCCGCGGTGTACAAATACGCCGGGTACCCGGTTGAGAGCGGGCGTAAGGCTAACCCGGCTGTCGCGTTGCAGCCCCGCGGCGGGAATTTCCGAAACGGGAGCCGCAATATTGAGGTTGACGGGCGTGGGCAAGGCTCGCACCAGGGCGGTGGCGAGGGTGTCGCTACGCGGAGAAAGGGCCACCAGCAAGGTTTCTCCGGGATCGAACTCCTCAACGATGAAGGGTTTGTATCCGATAAAGGTCACGCGCAGGGCATCGGCCTTGGTGCGCAGATTGAATTCACCGAAGGCGTTGGTGTAGGCGCCTTCTCCACTACCCACGCCCCGTACGGTGGCGCCCGAAAGCGGTTCGCCGGTTTTGACGTCAATCACCTTTCCCTGCACCCGGACCTGGCTGTGGAGTAAGCATGGAACAATCGTCAAAACCAGTAAAGAAACCATCATTTTCCAGGCCTCCATCCGGCAACAC
>CAYWHT010000672.1:0-2638 GCA_964458135.1 uncultured Saprospiraceae bacterium
CGTCAGATGTGTATATGAGACTGGGCCCATGGGGGTCGAATCGACGATGGATTGCCCCCGCTCGGTCAAGGTTTCATCTTCGTTCAGCAATAATGCCCGGTTTTGCTCCGCAATAAAAAAACCGGGCGCAATGGCGTTGACCCGGATACGGTCGCCGTACCGCCGCGCCATCTCCACCGCCATCCACTTGGTGAAATTGTCCAGGGCCGCCTTGGCGGCGGCGTATCCCCCCACCCGGGTTAGCGGCCGCTGAGCCGCCATAGAAGAAATATTGATGATTGCGCCTGACTGCCGCTGGGCCATGGCCTGCCCGAAGACCAGGCTCGGGAGGACGCTACCGTGCAAGTTGAGTTCTATGACTTGGTTAAAATGAGACAAAGATAGCTCGAAGAAAGAAGCCTCGGGGGGTAATGCGGCGCCCGCTACATTGCCGCCGGCGGCATTCACGAGCAGGTCTATGCGCCCCCATCGTTCGAGCGTATTCCGGCGGGCGGCTTCCAGTTGCGGTTGGCGAAGGATATCGGCTACCTGCGGCAGGGCCGATTCACCTGCATCTTCGGCCATACTATACAATCGCTCTTTATTTCTGCCAATGAGGGTAACCCGCGCGTCGGATTCCAAAAGAATGTGTACAAACTGCCTACCCAGCGTACCCGTCGCACCGGTGACAATGGCCGTTTTGCCACTGAGACTGAATTGATCTAGCATTACAAATCTTTTTTACAAAGAATAAGAACTGAAAATACCCAGATTTCGGAAGCATTCCGGGCTAAACGGGTATGCAATCCCGAAAATGGCGGCGCAAGCTAATCAGGGAACGACGCATGTGAGATTCGACGGTTTTAACGGAAATCCCCAGCAACTCAGCCGTCTCTGCATACTTCAGCCCTTCGTACCTGATGAGGCGAAAAATGATTCTGCCCTGCGGCGGAAGCTCACCGACGGCCTTTTGCAACCGGCTACTCAACTCGCGCTGCACCAGTTCCTGTTCGGGAGAAATACCGCCCGACTCGAATGCAGGACACTGATCCAGGGTATAGTGAGCTTTGGGTTGTTGCTCCCGTAAATAGTCGATGCACCGGTTGCGAATCGCCCTGTACAAGTATGACCGCAGCTGGGTGCTTACCTGTAAGTCTTTCCGGTTACACCAAACTTTCATAAAAACATCGGCAACCGCTTCCTCCGCGCTGAAATGGCAGTCTAATAATCGTAAAGCCTTGTTGTAGAGCAAGAAATAATACCGGTCAAAGAGGAGTTTGAAAGCGTGGTTGCCGCCGTTGATTGTTGTTAAACTTCCCAGCAGAACGCTGTCGCTCGTGCGAGCTGTAAGGGCGCCGCCTTTTCGCATCGTTTGTGCTTCGGATAATTTTACAGACATAGCTTTGTTTTTATCACCCCCCGGTACAATCGATTGCACTACAGCAATCAGCTTTTCCGCCTGGAAGAGCCCCGGATGACCAGCTTTGGAGTCAGGACAATTTTTCTGGGGGCGAAATCTCCATTGGTGTTGCTGACTTGTTCTAAAAAAGTGCTCGCGGCCAACCTGCCCATGTTTTCGCTGAGCTGGTCCACGGAAGTCAGGTCAGGCTCAACAAAAGAAGTAAAGGTCTCATTCATAAATCCTACGAGGGCGACTTCGTCGGGAATGTATTTCCCGTAGGCCTTCAATATTTGCATAGCGCCCATCGCTGCATAATCGCTAGCGGCAAATACGGCATCGGGCGGGTGGTGCGACTGCAGCAATTTTGCCATCCCTTTCTTGCCGTCTTCGAGTTTTACGTTGCTGTAATAGACGAGTTCCGGGTCAAAAGGTATTCCACGGTCCTGCAACGCATCTTTGTAGCCTTTGAGCCGCTGCCGGTAGATATCGAGCTTCTGCCGGCCCGCCAGGTGGGCAATACGCTTGCAGCCCTGTTCGATGAGGTGGGCGGTCGCCTCGTAGGCGCCTCGAAAATCGTCGATGCGCACAATACTGGTATGGTTTAGCTCCGCGACCCGGTCAAAAAGCACCAATGGCAGCCCGCTGTCCGCCAATTGCTCAAAATGGGTATAGTCGGTGGTTTCTCTGGCTATTGAGGCGATGATGCCGTCAACCTGCGCCTTCAGCAAAGCATCTACGTTAGAACGTTCTAGCTCTTCATCATCATTGGATTGGGTAATCATGACGTTATAGCCCGAAGCCATTGCGACTTGCTCAATGCTCCGGATGACGGAAGAAAAAAAGCTGCGGTCGGTCGTAGGCACTACCACGCCAAGCATATTGGTCTTGCCACTGCGCAGTGCTGCGGCAATGTTGTTCTGCCGGTAATTTAAACGGGCGGCGACTTCCCGCACGGCTTCCTTGGTGCGAACGCTAATGCGGGGGTGGTCGCTCAAAGCCCGGGATACGGTGGAAGGCGTTACCTTAAGTTGCTCTGCAATGTCGTAGATGGTGATCCGCTGCATTAGAAGAGGTTAAATAAACAAATCGAGACAATCGATTGCATAAACATAGTAATTCAAAAACACAAACTGAAATAAAAAAGTAAAAACAGGTCCTAAAAGCTAGATTTATCTACAATAACAAAGGATTGCAATATTTTATAGTGCAATCGGTTGTATTTTTTTGCCCCCTTTTGTAAGGGTTGCCTCCCAAAAC
>CAYWHT010000673.1:0-627 GCA_964458135.1 uncultured Saprospiraceae bacterium
ATTGCGTTTTTCGGGGATTTCCAGGAATCCCGATGAAATTCCTTCAATGGCGGTTTTAATTTCGTCGCTTTCGCCGAAAAGATCGGCGGTAGCTTTTTGGAAGAACGGCAAATCGGTCAGGTAGGTCATATTTTTAGCATCGAAGCTGGCCGACTGGATATCGTTGACGATGATGCGCAGCAGCTTTTCGGGTATGGCCATTTTGATGCCCGCCATGAAGTCGGCCAAGACGGGGGGCGCCGGAATGGTGGCCAGCACGCTGTCGGGCCCATTGGCCGGAATTTGGAGGAATTCGGTTTCGATGCGGCCCGTTGCATCGATGTGTACGTTTTCCAGCCCGGAGCCCAGGTTAAAGGAACCTTCGCCTTGGATGCCGCCGTCGCGGTTGTTAAAAACCATCCGGTTACCCCGCAGCGATTCTCCCAGCACCCGGGAAGAATCGCCGAAGATAAATTCATCCTGATCCTGATCGTAGGTAAATACGCCTTCGATCGGCAGGATAGGCCGGTCTTTACGGAAGTACAAGGCCATCATGACCCTGGGATAAATGCGGGCGGTTTCTTTACTCAGGAAAAAGCCCGTTTCCAGAGGGTAGCCGTCGAAGCTTTTGGGGGAATCGTATTTAAT
>CAYWHT010000673.1:637-2637 GCA_964458135.1 uncultured Saprospiraceae bacterium
GATTCGGAGCGCAGGCTAATCGTTCCCTGGAAGGAAGTCTTGTGATCGATATAGAAGCTATCCAACTCGGTGACTTCCCCCTTGGCGCGGGTAGCTACGCGCTTTTCGCTCCAGGCGCCCTTACCGATCCGCTGCCCAGTAATATTACTGAATTCGATTTCCTGCTCGCGATCGGCGATATCGTATTGATAAAAGCCGGAAGCTTTGTAATTTTTACGCCCCAGAATATCAACGGTGGCGCGGTTGATCACGTGGTACTTATTCAACGTATCGGCCACGATCTGGGCGTTTTCGAGGGTCGTCATGACGCCGCCGGGCTGGATGTCCACCTTGCCGCTATCCGGATAGATCAGGGCGTCGGCGGAGATGATGTTCGGCACGCCGCCAATTTTAAGCTCGTTGGTTTTCAAATCGTAAAAGGCCGTCCGGCCATCAAAAGTCAGCGAATCCTGATCGGGGTGGATGGAGATGAAGTTAACCAGGTTGTCTTCATCCGATTTGAAATTGATGGTCTCCTCCGACATATTCCAGTCAAACTCGTTCATGGAGGTTTGGTACTGGTTGTAGGGCAAGATGGTTTCCAGGAATTCGTTATTGGCGCTGAATCTACCCGACTGTTCATCGAAATCGACGACCCCGTTGACGTTTTCGGTCTGAATGGCGAATTCCTGTGTATTGAAAGCCCGGATACCCACCGTCGTGGTGTCGGAACGCGCCGAAAAGGCCCCGAAGGAAAAGTACTGAGAATTCATCACGGCTTTATCCCACTGGAAGGCGCCGTCTCCTTTGAGACCATCCGGGGTGAGGATCAGGGTGCCGTCCAGGGTGTGGTTATCTTCTTTAAAAAGTTCGAAGGGCGTCTCCTGAGGTTGCACGTACATACTGTCTTTGTAGGGTCGCCAATCGATACGTACGGAATCGCCGTGCACCTGCGGCACCTCTATTTCGCTTTCCCGGTCTTCCTCCAGGTCGAAAGCGTCGGCGCCCGCCAGCATCTGCTCGGGCCGGAAAACGAAGTTCTCGGCGAAGATCGAAGCCCCGAGGTATCGAAGGTTGCCTTCCCCCTCCAGCCCGCTATTGCTGAGCCGCACCATGCCGCCGTACTGCCCTTTACCTTCATAGACTGGCTCTCCATCTTCGGGTAGTTCGGTGGTGAAACCGAGGGAGCGGTCGTCCATCAAGCGCAAAGTTTCTTTGATATCCGGAAAAATTTTCGAGGATTTGAGCGTACCGTCAAAACGCAAGTCCTTAGCCGTAAGGGCGTCTAGATGGTTGAAACTAAAAGGGTTGACCTCGAAGTAAAAGGAATCCCGCCCGTAGAGGCTGTCCTGGGTTTCCTGGTAATCGTAATACACAAAGGAGGTGTCTTTGACCTGCAGGGAGGGAAACATGATAATATTTTCGCGCCCCGACTTGTTATTGGGCGCATCGATGAGCAAGACACCACTCAGGTTCTCCAAACGAGAACCGATGCTCCGCGCGATGGGATTGCGGTTGCGGTCAAATTCGCCGGTAGGCACGTAAAAGTCCAGATAGCGGATGCTATCCAAATCAATCTGAAATTGATCGTAATTAAAGTGGAAGCCGTTGCCTTCCAAGGTAGAAAAGCCCGCGTAAAGCTTGCCGCCAAAGTCCATATTTCGGTTGGGCTTGAGGATCACCCGGTTAGTTTTAGGCAGAATGCCCACCCGCTGTTTATTGCTAAACTCAATACTCTCTACGCCCCGAATCTCGATGTTTTTGGTTTCAAAATCCATGACGGCGTTGGTGCTGTCGGTAGTCGAACGAATGCTGAGCACGTCGTAATCCACATTATCCTGTTCGGCATTGACGTAGTGGAAGACTTTATCCTTGACTTCCACCATTTCATTATCACTGTCGTAATTGATAAATCCTTTCGCCGAAAGGTCGTATAACAAGCCTTTAATGTTCTCCACGGTGTATTTGGCGTTGAGCCGGTGGGCCAAGAGGTTGGCGTCGATAAAGTTTTTACCCTGCTG
>CAYWHT010000674.1:0-2634 GCA_964458135.1 uncultured Saprospiraceae bacterium
ACCCGTTCTAGATCTCGCGGTTCACGTGCATCTACAGGGTAGCTTTCCCTCGGCAACCCCAGAGCGTGCCTCCAGCTGCCGGGCCGGGCGTGCTTGCCTGTGTACCCGGTCGTGGCCGGATGACCGAAGGGCATGGTCTGCGGCACCGCCGGGCCGCCCTGGCAAAGCCCGGAAATGGACGAACTGGCAATGACCGAACAAGAGCTGAGAGCAGAGACCAGCCGGCTGGTGCAGGCAAGCCAGCGTGGTGACAGGGAGGCGTTCGGGCTGCTGGTCCGCCGCTACCAAAACGCCGCCTTCGCGGTGGCCGTGGGCCAGGTAGGTAACCGGCACGACGCCGAAGATGTGCTGCAGGACGCCTTTATCAAAGTTTTTGACAGTATTCATACTTTTCAATCCCGGGGATCTTTTGAAGGCTGGATTCGCAAGATTGTCATCAATACGGCTCTCAAGAACCACCGCAAAAAACAAAACCAACAGGAACAGATCGGGTTGGAGCTCGCGGACGATTTGCCGGCGGAGCCTTCCATCTTCGCCCATTTACAAGAGGAGGAACTGCTCAAGCTCATCAACCGGCTACCCGATGGTTACCGGCTGGTTTTCAATCTCTACGCTATTGAGGGTTACTCCCATCGGGAAATTGCCGATATGCTGGGCATTGAGGAGGGCACCTCACGCTCCCAATTGCTAAAAGCCCGAAAGTTGCTACAGGCTCAAATCGCCGTACTGCAAAAAATTGCCGTATGAATTCCAGAAATCCCATCGACGATATTTTCAAAAACCGGCTCCGGGACGCTGCTTTCGATGCGCCGGAACATCTTTGGGACCGCATCGACGGCGCTCGCTCCGGCTATCACCGCATGGGCTTGCTCTTTGTCAGGTTTTGGCCCTGGGTGTTAGGATTTGTGCTGATTGCCTGCGCCGGCTTCGCTTTGTTGCAGTGGCGACAGAATAGCGATCGCCCCGATTTGCGCGCCTTCCCCATCCCCACGCAGCCCGCCCTGGTGGCTACTTTGAAAGCCTTGCCCCCTAAGGAACTGGCGGTGATTGAGCCTATTCGCCGCTTCACCACCCTGGATTCCCGGATAAGCCAGGCGCGCATCGACCCCGCGCCCGCACACCCCGTTCGTCCGAATCCGGTTGTGCATTCCGAAAAAACCGTTCAACATACCGGTGGTTCCGCCCTTCCGCCCAGGGCAACCGGCGGGCGTTCCGTGCCGGAAATACCCCCCATCGGAGGCCTGCCTTCGGAACAAATCGTGCTCAACGACCCCAAATGCGGTGACTTTGAAACCACCCCCTGGAGGCTTTATGCCGAGCTCGGCATCGGACCGCAGATAGGATTCTCCAGCTTGTCCACTGCCAATGAGGAGTTCAATGACCACCTCACTTCCCGCCGCGCAACCGAGTCTCCCGCAGCTTCCTACCGCGCCGGAATCGGCCTGACGGCCGTTTCGCCCCGCGGGTGGGTTTTGCGCGCCGGCCTGCAGTACCAGCAAATCAACGAGCAATTCGATTACACCGATAATAATGAAGAAAAGATTACCATTACTAACGTCTTCGGCCCCAATGGAGAAATTATCGGCACTGACACCATCGTCGAAACGACCACCCGCCGGCTAGCCAGCACCAACCGTTACCAAGTACTGGATTTGCCGCTCTCCGTCGGCTACCAATTGGAATACGACCAATGGGCCTTTGCGTTCCACGGCGGCGCTTCCCTCAATTTTCTGATCGACGCCAAGGGTGATTTTCTCGCTCCCGGCCAACAACGCCCCGAGGCTTTCGCCACCGGCGCCAATGAAGTTTACCGGCGGCGCATCGGCCTTAGCCTCTTCACCGGCCTGGGCGTATTCTACCAATTGCAACCCGGCCTGGAATTGCAAATCGAACCCCAAATCCAATACACCCCCACTTCCTTCACCCAAAACGACTACGCGCTAAACCACCGCTTGCTAACTACCGGAATCTCTATCGGTCTGCGCAAACAAATTTAACCCGGATGATGCATGAGTTTTTCGTAGTCAGCGGCGCAAATGGTTGCCAGGCCTGGTCGCTCGCAGCAATGAGCCGCGCAGGCGTAGCCCTGGATACGTTGAGCAGCGAATGACGAGGACACGGCCAGGAATGGCGCCGCGCAATAGATCAATTCATGCATCATCTGGGTTAAGGCAGCAAGGGTCATCTACTACCACTTCATGCGCAACGGATTCCGGCGCCCATCCCATCTCCAACCGCATTCACCGGAAAGGCACCGACTCTTTTGTAGTCTGCCAAACCCAAATTTGTGAATGCTGAATTGGCGGACTATAAAAAAATTTGATCTCCCGGGCAACGTTTGCGGCTCCGGCAGGATCTAAAGAGTAGGAAATGACGAACAACACCATGTTTTCCTTCAATATGGCGAGGGTCGCTAGCTCACGGAGTTGGCGACCTTCCTTTTTTTGACCGGGATGGGCCATAATGCTTTGCCCTACTCGAACCTGTCTCTGTAAAAATTATCCCGGATGATGCATGAGTTTTTCGTAGGGAGCGGCGCAAATGGTTGCCAAGCCTAGCAATGAGCCGCGCAGGCGTATTTGAGCAGCGCATGACGAGGACGGCCAGGAATGGCGCCGCGTAATAGATCAATTG
>CAYWHT010000675.1:0-2633 GCA_964458135.1 uncultured Saprospiraceae bacterium
GCGCGACGGTCGATCCCGATACGGCCGAAGTGCTTTGGTTTGACAATCCGCAGTTCAGCGGGGCGCCTTTCTTTAGCGGGGCGCAGCTCGACACTACCCTTCAAGAAACGACCACCTTCTACGCCTCCGTAGCCGACTCGGTTTGCAATCCGGAAGATGCCCGCGATTCATTGACCGTTGTCGTTTTGGATGCGGCGCCGGCGGTTGCCATCCTGGCCGATACGGCCATGTCTTGCGGTCCGGCCTCTTTCAGCTTTTCCGTTGACACCAAAGCGGCCGATTCGGTCGTCTGGTTTTTCCAAAGCCGGCCCGACAGCATCGTAGCTACCGGTGAAAGCGTTGGCATTGATATAGCGGCGGAGGCTACGCTCATCGCCCGGGCCACCGGAATTTGCAAAGATACTACCGTGACGGATTCGATTGACGTCGACATCAAGCCCGTTCCCCAATTGACGCTTCCCGCCGACACCATCGTTTGTTTTGAAGACGGCGATAACCAAACCGTGACGCTCGAAGCCATTACCGACATACCGGCCGATATCCGCTGGTTTGACACTACGGATACCACCCAAACGCCCATCGGCGCCAATCCCACCCTTACCCTGGTGGTGCGGGAAGAGCGAACGGTATACGCCATTGCGGTTTCGGCGGAAGGATGCAGTTCTTCACTTCAGTCGGTCACGGTAACGGGAGAGCAAATCGGTATAACAATTGATGCGCCCGGGGAAGGCATCTGCGGCGCTGGCGCCGTCAAACTACGGGCGGTCACCGATTCGGCGAATACCGTAGCGTGGTTCACCGATCCTGCCCTGCAGCAACCTATCGGCGGCGGACCGGAATTGGAGTTGGAGGTAAGCCAGGATACCGAAGTATTCGCAAGGGCCACCTCCCCGAATGGATGTACGGCTTTGGATACGGCCGTTATCCGGGTGAACCCCATTCCGGAAATTACGCTGGCGCCCGACTCCATCCAATTGTGCCGGGAAGCCGCAGGAAATACCCCGATCATATTCAACGCCACTACCGATATTCCGGCAACCATCCGGTGGTTTGCTTCACCGGACACTAGCCAGGCCCCCATTGAAACCGGGGAACAATTAACCCGTACGGTAGCCAACTCCACCACCTTTTACGTCGTAGCCATCACCGGTGCGGGTTGTGCTTCCGAGATCATTCCCGCCGAAGTTATCCTGGAAACGGTAGATATCACTATCGAGCCCGGCGACCAGTCTTTCTGCCAGGCCGGAATAAGCCTGAAGTTAAGAGCGCAAACCGATCCGGAAAATACGGTGGAATGGTTTGATGATGCGGCCCTCACGGACCCCATCGGCAGCGGGCCGGAAATTGAGGTGACCGTCGATGAAACGACCACCTTCTACGCGCGAGCTACATCTCCCACTCCCTGTCAGGGGCTCGATAGCGTGCTCATCCAAATCGGCAGCAGCCCGCAAATCACCCTGCTTACCGACACGATTACCGTTTGCGAAGAGGACGTGGGCGATCTATCGGTCAGTTTCGAGGCCGAAGCGGATAATCCCCGGGCCGAAATACGCTGGTACGCGAGCAGCGATACCTCGCAGGCGCCCTTAAGCCTGGGGCCGGTATTTACGACTCCGGTTACGGGCGAGGCGACTTACTTTGTGGTAGCCGTCACGCCGGAAGGCTGCGCTTCGGAAATCCGGCCGGCCCGCTTACTGATTCAGGATTTTGATGTCGAAATCCCGGATACGAGCTTCTGCGCAGGCGATTCCGTTACGCTGGCGCTGGACAAGCAGTTTGACTACGCCATCGAGCCCCGGACTGGCGTCATTGAAGAAAGCCCGACCATTTTCACTTTTACGGATGAAGCCGTGGGTGAATACACCTTCACCATCTTCGACCCGGTCACCGGCTGTAGCACCACCCGCACCGCCCGCATCGAGCCCTTCCCCGAATTGACCGTCATGGTAGAGGTAGACTCCCTTGGTCCGGAAAATTACGAATTGCGTGCGACGACCAATATTCCCGCCGCCATCGAATGGTACGCCGATTCTACGCTAAGCACGCTGGTCGCTACCGGCGCTACTTATCGCGTGGAAAGCCTGGAGGGTGAAGATGGCGCGTTCTACGTACTGGCCATCCCCCAGAACGGATGCGAGCCGGTAGTGGCGCCCGTCAATCTGGCGCTGCCCTGCACCCTAAGCCCCGATGATGTATTCATTCCCAACGCCATCACCCCTAATCCCGGAATGGATGAACTCAATAACGCCTTCCGGGTGCGTATTCGCAAGCAGGTGGAGGTAGAAGTGGAGGTGATGATATTCAATCGCTGGGGCGAAGAAATATTCAAAAGAAGCTATTCGGGCGTGCGCCATCCCGAGTGCGACGCTTGTGACGGCGCAGCGGATAATTACTGCTGGTACGGCACGGCCAAAGATTGCACCGACTTGCCTCCCGATGCATACGGATACATTGTGCGGGTCGGGTGTGTGAACAATCCCCAGGAACAGCTCATGTTCAAGGGGGATGTGACGATCATTCGCTAGTACTAGTGCCTCGGGCACAAAATACCTGAGCGTTTTCGTGGCTTGCCTGGCTTGCTTTTTGGGAACCACTCAGGGCACTAAGGTTTTACTTGCCTGGCTGACTTTTTG
>CAYWHT010000676.1:0-2618 GCA_964458135.1 uncultured Saprospiraceae bacterium
TCTACGCGTGTTAGAAAGGCCCAGCGGGCCGACTATATTGGTAGCAACATGCCCCCCAATCGGAGACCGGAGCTCCGTAGGAGTGACACATTGGGACCTGACGCTCCTACGGAGTACAACCCATCCTTCCAATCGAATTGCTTAGTTCCCGAAGCACTAGTACTTGGCGATAGACAAGGCGCGAAGAGGGAAGATAGCCATAGGCTGGAAACTTTCACTACTCCCCCTCCGACAACATCCACCCCAACTTGCATAAATCGAACAATCGCAAATTGGAAGCCCCGCGCCGCAATTGATGCTCCATCAAAGGCAGCATGGCCCGGAGCACTTTTGCCAGTGGTCGATCCATTCCCCAACCTTCGAGCTTTCGGCAGGTGCGCAGCAGGCGGGTATCGATCAGGGGATGCCGGCGCGCCAGAAACTTCAGATTTTTGATAGCCTGTTTATTTTTAGCAATAAAAACATCCGCCGGCTCCAGACCGATATGTTCCAGAGGGTTGTCCAGATGCAGAATGGGCACCCCCCGATTTTGAAGTTCCAAACCGAAAATAGTGTCTTCGTGACCGTAGCCCTGCAGGCGCTCGTCAAAACCGATCGACAGAAAGAGGTCGCGGGGTATCAGAAAGTTATTGGTCATGAAAGACTGATAGGGTTGGCGCCGTCTTTGAGCCGCCGTCCGTTGTTCCCGCCGCCGGCCAAAATGCCAATGCAAGCGCAGACGACCGTCTTCCGGCGGTTGGTGGTCGTAGATGCGCCCGCCGTAAAGCACGGCGCCGAGCTGAAGATGTTGCAAATAACGTTCCAGGAAACGCGGATCAGGAACGCGGGCATCGTTATCTAAAAATAATAAGTTCGGAAACTGCGCCGCCGCCGCCAAGCGGTTACGGATGGCCGAACGGCCCAGATTGTTGGGCATCTCGCGGTAAACCACCCCCTCGAAGCGCAATACCTCCCGGTGCAAGCGCCGCCAACTTACTGCGGAACCATCGTCAAAACAAAGGATTTCGAACGCTACCCCCAGGCGAATCCCCTGCCGGCTCAGCACCCGCACCAGATCGGAAACGCCAAAATTATAGACTGGAATAAGAACGGAAAGCATGCTGAGGTGTTTTCAAATTAGCCTGAAAGTTTCGAAAGCTTGATTATTTTTGTTTTTTACAGTTAAGTATCTCCTGCCTCCAAACCGGAGGCGATAGCAATAGTAAAAAAAATCCGTACACCAAGATGCCTGACCGTTTAGAAGTTATCCTGAATGATTCCGGAATCGACACCGGACTACAATCCATTGCCCGTAAGGTGAAAAACGGCGAACGCCTTCTTCCCGAAGAGGGGCTGAAATTGTTCGAAAAGGCGGATCTGCCTTTTGTGGGCACGTTGGCCAACCACATCCGGAACCAACGCCACGGAGACAAGACTTACTTCAACCGCAATTTCCATATCGAGCCCACCAACGTATGCATTTACTCCTGCACCTTTTGCTCTTATTCCCGGCTGATCAAAAAGCGGGAAGAAGGCTGGGAATACTCCATGGAAGACATCATGGACATTGTCAGGAAGTACGACGAAGAGCCCGTCACGGAAGTACACATTGTGGGCGGCGTGCTGCCCCAGTACGATCTCGACTTTTATTGCGAACTGTTCAGCCGCATCAAACAACACCGTTCCGACCTGCATGTCAAGGCGCTGACACCGGTGGAGTATCATTACATTTTTAAGAAGGCCAAAGTCAGTTACGAGGAGGGCATGCGCCGGATTCAGGAAGCCGGATTGGATTCCATGCCGGGCGGCGGCGCCGAAATCTTCCACCCGGAAATTCGCGACCAGATTGCGGGCGGGAAATGCACGGGTGAGGAGTGGCTGCGCATCCACGAAATCTGGCACGAGCTGGGCGGCCGTTCCAACGCCACCATGCTCTACGGCCATATCGAACGCTACGAGCACCGCATACATCACCTGGAAGCGTTGCGCAAGCTGCAAGATAAAACGGGCGGCTTCCAAACCTTCATCCCCTTGAAGTTCCGAAATCAGGACAATCAAATGTCGCACGTTCCGGAAACCAGCGTCATCGAAGACCTTCGCAACTACGCCATCAGCCGCATCTATCTCGATAATTTTCCCCATCTCAAGGCCTACTGGCCCATGATCGGGCGAAATACCGCACAGTTGGCGCTCAACTTCGGCGTCAACGACATCGACGGAACAATTGACGATACGACTAAAATCTATTCCATGGCGGGCTCCGAAGAACAGACCCCCGCCATGAGCACCCGCGATCTCGTCAACCTGATCCGGCAGGCGGGGCGCCACCCCCTGGAACGCGATACGCTGTACAACATTATCAAAGATTATAAAGACGAAGTTTTTGCAGAAGACCAGCAGTTTCGCGGGTACCTTTCTCTGCCGGTAGTCAATAGTTAGAGCCTGCCAGGTCAGGATTTCGCTTCGCGTCTACTGCGTGGTGTGAAAATGGGACGGCCCTATTTTTTGGCTCGCAAGTCTGCGATCCTGAACGCAGGGTCAGGGGCGAAAAACCCAAATGTAGCCGAAGCTGCTTTTCAACGCAGCGAGGCGGAACTCCGAGGAGCGAAGCGACGATCAGCGAAGCTAAAAAGAGCAAG
>CAYWHT010000677.1:0-2612 GCA_964458135.1 uncultured Saprospiraceae bacterium
CAGCTGCACATTATCCCGCTGATCTTCGAAGGCAAAATGATATTCGGCCTTCGTCGTGAAATAAAGGTGGCGGCTCAGGCGAAAGTTGATCCCGGCGCCCACCGGCGCTGATCCGAAAAAGCTCTCAAAATCCACCCCATTGATTCCCAGACCAGCAAAAGCATAGGGAGAAAGAAAAAAGGACTCTTTAAAGAATTTGACTTGCAACAATGCATCGGCTGAAGCCAGCGAAATGGTTTCGAAAGTCGTGGCTTCCGCATTCATGGGTAGCTGGGCTTTACTCAGCTGCAAGGGGAGGGCGAGGTTCATCCAGGAGTTAAGGTGGCGGGTATATTCCACCTCCATGCCGGAGGTAAAATCATCGAGCAGGAAATCTTCCGCTAGGGGATAGCGGAAATTGACAAAGGCCGCCCGGGCCGCCAGGGCGTCTTTGGCGTGCTCGTACTGTCCGTAGGCGGCAGGCGTTGCCCACAACAGGAACAACAGAATCGTGAATGGGATAAACCTCATGGTGACGGGGAGTTGAGTAAAGGGCGTGAAGTTGTAGTCTGCCCACCCAAAATTTGTGAATCCTGACTTATCAGGCTATAAGTTAATGGAAATCGGTTTGCACCTTGCCGGAAGGGGATGTTATTCCATCAGCCCCCGGCCTTCTTTCTTAATTTTACCCTCTTGGACTAATTTTTTCATCAACCGGTCGAGAATGCCGTTGATAAAGTCTTTGCTCTTATCGGTGCTGTAGAGTTTGGATATTTCCACGAATTCGTTAAGCGTCACCTTCGAGGGGATGGTGCGGAAATTCATCAATTCGCAAAGCGCCATCTTCAAAAGGATCATATCGATGATGGCCACCCGGTCGACATCCCAATTTTTGAGCGTGGGCTCAATCAGTTGCAGTAAATCCTCATCGGTCGTACTCACTTCCCGCAACAGCGCCTCGCCAAATTCCGTGGTGGTTTCGTAAGTGGGTTTGTATTCCTCGAAAAAATGGGGGCCCATGGGCAGGGCTTTGATGGTTTTTTTCATGGCGCCGACAATGAGTGATTTGTCATCCACCCATTGTGGGAATTTATCTTCCTGCAGATCGTTAAAGGTTTCGCTGTTGGCGCAGAGTTTGTACAAATCGAGTAAGGCCTCGCGATGATCTTCGTCGGAAGCCTTTGGATTGCTTAGATAGGCCCGGTATTCTTCGGTTTTGGCGAATTCGAGGTAGAGTAACCGGATATCATCTTCATTGATCATTTCCGGCAGCTGGTAATGGTGAAAAAGGGTTTTGAGCCCCTCGTTGTGGGTAAGCGACCGGATGAGCGGGTTTTCGGCCAGCTTGGCCGTGAAGCGCCTATCTTCATCGGAGGGTAGTAGCTTAGCCGTCTTGCGGGCTTTGTCTTCTTTGGAGTATTCGGCGATCCTGGTAAGCTGGAGAAGGTTGAAAAGGTAAAGTTGGTACGAAGCGTTGATCTTTTGCCGGTACCGCTTTAATAGCTCATTGTACTGCAGGCTTTTATCCCGGCTTTGGGAATAGAGCATCTGCATAACTTTTATGCGGATATTCCTTCTACTAAGCATATCAAGCGGACCTTTCTTTTAAATGCAAAAAAAGACAATTTTTCCCAGATTATTGCCCGGCCTCACATGAAATTGTTTTTTATTTTTTCCGTGGATGTAGCCCGGCATAATGGAGTACTGGATTGCCGTACTGCCTTACGCTTCCTTAAACGTTCTCCGGCCTAATTCGTTCCATCCGAATCGAAGAAGCATATAGTTCGCCAACCTAAAATTTGTGAACTATAACTTGGCGGGAGCTATAACAGCTTACATCTTTTGTTCCATAAACTTTTCCCGCATGGTTTCAAAGGAAGGCAGCTTGCGGTAATGCCATTTTTTGACAATGACGCCGTCCTTCCAAAGCACAATACCCGGATTGGAGCGAACGATGGTTTTCAGCAATATGTCATCGGCTACGTAAATCGGGTAATCGGCGCCGACCGCCCGGCGAAAATCTTCCAGCTTGCCGGGATCGGCATAAGCCGTTACGCCGTATATCCGCAGGCCGGCCTGTTGTGCTTGCGCCATGACCGGATTGACGGTTTGCGTCCAGGGTTGTAGCTTTTCGTCTTCCCAATGGTATATGCTCTCGGTGACCTGTTTATTTTCGACCCGGTCGACGACCCGGCGGGCTACGATGGAATCTCGTTGCCGGAGGGAGTCCACGCGGTATACGGTATCCGGGCGCGCTACGGTGTGTTTTTCTTCTTTGCCTCCCAGTTTGTGGGCTACGATCATCAAGCTGTACCCGGAATATTGCAGCAGTTCGTCGGTTACGTTTTGGTAATCGGCCGTTTCCACGGTGAAATCGCTAATCTTGGTGCGCTCTACGGCCGGCTCGGATTTGATTTGTTTGAAGCTCCACTCTTCTTTGGGGTATTTCTTGTACTCTTTGAGGTATTGTTCGTAGGGCAGTTCGACGACTTTCCCCGACGATTTATTGGTGAGCTGGTAGGCGATGATTTCCACATTAGCCTGCGCCTGCTCTTCCATTGATTTTCTTTCGGCTATATCACGCCCTTCGTAAAAAGGGCGAAAATCGGCATGCGGCAGATCCCAGGCAAAGT
>CAYWHT010000678.1:0-2610 GCA_964458135.1 uncultured Saprospiraceae bacterium
CCTTTACCTTACCGAAAAAGGCGAAGAAAGCGCACAGATGGCCGCCGGTTTTGCGGACAAACTCCGCCAGGCGATCGCCCCTCTAGAGGCGGAATCCAAGCCCTATTTTTTCGAAAACTTGCTCCGGATCGTCAATCGCCTGCACCGCTCCGGGGTCATCAAGCCGCTGCGCATGTGCTACCAGTGCCGTCATTTCCAGGCGGCCCCTGACGGGGAGCACCCTTACTGCAGCATGCTCAAACATTCCCTGACGCCTACCCGCCTGCGCATCGATTGTTCCGATTACCAAGACCAGCGGTGAAGGTTTGTCGAGCTTGTTTGGATTTCCGTAGCCCGCGCCATGCATTCAAAAATTAGGATCCTGGTAATCCATTACAGTCAGGCTAATCCAATACCGGCAATCCAACCAATCCCTCTATCCCGGTCAACTGTCAGTCTCGAAACTCAAAACTCCCCAAATCCGGATTTTCCGGATCCCGGGCATTCCCCTCAATATCGGTTTGTACGCTAAATAGTGGAACGCCCCGCCCCCGCGCAATGGAAAGCGAATCGAGCCGGTAGTCATCTTCATCCACGTTCCGGAACAAAGGATCCCGCAACGTCCCGTTGATGCAATCGACGCAATAGGTTTCAAAGAAATCACCGTACAGGCTGTCCCGTTCTTCGAGTAGTTCTTCCACGCGTACGAGGCAATGGTCGAAGCGTAGGTTGAAGGCGAAGTCCTGCCCGCGCCCCGTGATGTCGGAGAGTTGGATTTCATCGCGGCTGGAGCCGAAAATGATGGAATTGTTAAAGCGGGCGTTGAGCCGGTAGGTTTCCAGTTGTTGGCAAAGGGCGGGATCGTCGTAGCAGAAGAAGTTGCTCATGCTCAAGGCGCTGGTGTTTAGGCCGTAGCTGGCTAGGGTGCAGTAGGTGAATTGGTAGTCGCCCCCTTGGATGAGTTGCACGGCGGGAGCAAAGTTATTGTAGATCAGACAGTTTTCGGCGGTAATCCGGCTGTGAAAGCCGACGATGCCGCTGCCCGCCGTATTGTAAATTCGGCTGTTGCGGGCTTCGAGGGTGGCGTTGGAGTCGACGTAAACCCCAAAAATGGAATTGCGCACCGTCGTATAGTTGAACTCGTTGCCGGTGCTGCCTTTGCCGAGAATGATGCCGGCCCATTGGCCTTCCTCATCCAGGAAGGGCTCTTCCAGCCGGTCTCCCTGAATGATGACGGGCTCTTCCTGCGTCCCCTTGATTTTGAGCTTTCCGCCTTCCAGGGTGTACAAGATGCCGTCGTTAAAAGTGCCGCCGAAGACTTCGTTGCGAGCGATCCCGCCGTGCACGTATATCTGGGCGCCGGCTGGGATGTTGAGGGTGCAGCTATCCACGAACACTTCACCGTAAATGACGTAAGGTTTGGGGTCGTCCCAGCTGATCTCGCCGAAGTTGCAGGTCAGTAAAACGGGTTTGCCGCGATTGAAGCGATTGGGAAAGTAGTTGGCGTTTTGTCCCCAGGCTTCCAGGTTGACGGTTTGTTGGTTGTCATTGGTGATAAAGACGACGCGCTCTTCCACGACAAAAGGGCTGACGGAACGCGGCTGGTCGGGATCCACGGTAACCTCGGCAAAGACGTAAACGCTGTCATTGCCGAGCACTTCCACATCCTTAACCTCCCCGCCCGGGGTTCCGTCGACATTGAGCCGGAACATGGAATTTTCCCTTTGCTCCAGATAAACACTGGAAATGCGCACGGGCCGGTCATTGGGGTTGTATACCTTAAAAAAACGGGTGGCCGATCCAAGCTCGGTGAATACGGTGTCAAACCGCAGGGTGTCTACGGAGAATTCAAGCCTTGCGCTGCCGTCGGTAATGAAATTGTCCTCCCGTTCGCAAGCGAAATGAAGGATAGCCGTGAATAGCAGGAAATACAGTAAAGGTCTGTTCATGGATGATGCTTAACGATTCGGCAGTAAAACGCCGGTCTGCACGATTAATTACGCGGCAAAAATACGATTTGTACGCGGAAGTAGGACGGCGGACACTTTATAATCCCTCCCGCCGTTGCCGCCGAAGCGAATTGTTCTAACACAGACAGTCCGGTTAGGGATAAAACCACTACCTTTAGGGCTGCTTTAGCCCGAAAAAACACGCTTCAAAAAGGTAATAGCAGCCCTTCTTATCCGGAAGGTTCGCACGCTCGGTATAAATCGCCATTAATTTTGGAAAAACCAATCATTGACGTTATCATTCCGGCCTTTAACGAAGAGTCCTCTATCGGGCTGGTATTGGGCGCTATCCCCGGAGAGTGGGTCCGGGAAGTCATTGTTTGCAATAACGCCAGTACGGATGAAACGGCCTGCCGGGCGCGGGAGGCGGGCGCCACGGTCCTGGACGAGCCCCGCCAGGGGTACGGAAGCGCCTGCTTGCGGGGCATAGCCTATCTGAAAGATAAAACTCCGGATTTACAACCCGAAATCGTCGTCTTTGTGGATGCCGACCATTCCGATTATCCGGAAGAATTGCCCGATTTGGTCGGGCCGATTATTCAAGAGGATAAAGACCTGGTGATCGGCTCCCGGGCGCTGGGCCTATGACGCCGCTATTTTTTCGGCTGGCAAGTCTTGATCC
>CAYWHT010000679.1:0-2598 GCA_964458135.1 uncultured Saprospiraceae bacterium
TTGGTGGTAGGCGAAGCCGAAGGTGCGGTCGGGGAAGAAGTGTTCGTACCCGTCGTGGCCTTGAATTTTAACCGCGAGCTCGCCGCCATTCAGGGCATCGTCGAAATCGGCGACCCGGCCGTCGCCCAACTGCAGGGCGCCGAAGGCGGCCTGATCGGTGACTTTTCCACCTTCGTCATCAATTCGGCCAACGGGCGCTTTAGCTTTTTTAACACCGGCAATCAGTCGCTGGCCCTCAGCGGTCGCGACACCCTTTTCTTCCTGCGGGTGCTGCTACAAGGGGAAGACGGCGACACCAGCTCCGTCAATCTGGTAGATGATACGGGATTTCCTCTCGAGATCAGCGATCCCGAATTTAATTTGATTGAGCCGGAGGTGGGGCCCGGAAAAGTGACGGTGCGCGATGTCTTCACCATTGCCGGCGCTATTCGCACCCACTGGGGGGATCCCATGCCCGGAGTCAGTGTCGGGCTGGATATGACCGGGGCCGGCGGCCTTTCCCAAACCGAACAAGGGCAAACGCAGGATGATGGGCGCTACGCCTTCGAAGAAGTGCAAGCCGGAATGAGTGGAGTCGTAGCTCCCACCAAAAACACCAACATTACCAACGGCTTGGCGGCCATCGGCATCTTTGCCGCCCAACGCTTTATCCTGGGTTTTGAGATACCACAAATCAGCTCTCCCTTTCAGATTGTAGCCGGCGACGCCAACTGCAGCGGCAGCCTCACCACCCTCGATTTATTTATCATCCAGAAAGTGCAGGTGGGCATTGATGAAAACTTTCCGGGAGATTGTCCCTCCTGGATATTCGTTCCCGAATCGGAGCGGGAAAACTTCCAATTGTCCACACTATATTATCCCGATTATCCCTATGCGCGGGAAGCCAGCCTGAACAACCTGAGCGAGGATGCTAGGGTGGATTTCTTCGGCGTCAAAGTCGGAGACATCCTCAACCGGGCCGATCCCGCCGGCTTGCAGGCGCCTCCCATTTTACCGCGATCGCTGGAGCGGGCGCCCTTGTTGGTGGATGCCGACTACCGGCCCCAAAAGGGGCGCCTCTACTACCGGCTCCTGCTGCCGGCCGGCCGACCGGTAGCCAGCCTTCAGTTTTCGCTGGCCTATCCTTCGGCTTCCCTAAGCTTTTTGGAAGCCACCGGCGGTGACGGCCGCATCCACCCGCCGGTGGTCGGTAAGGCCGATGGCCGGCTCCACCTGAGCTGGTTTAGCACCAGCGGCCGGGCCTTCGTAGCCGGTGCGGCGACCGAACTAGTGACGCTCGCCTTCGCCGTCCATGGATCGTTGGGTAAGGCCGAAAAGCTCTTGCGCCTCGACCACAGTGGCCTGCAAGCATTACTGCACGACGAGCAACTGCGCGGCGCGCCCATCGATTTGCAACCCCTGGAGGTCAAAGCCGACGCCGTCCAGCTGCGCCAAAACCGCCCTAACCCCTTCGAACAACGCACCCAAATCAGCTTCTACTTGCCCCGGCCTACTGAGGCGGAACTGATCATCCGCGACGCGCTGGGGCGGGAAGTCTGGCGCAAACGCCGGCAATACGCCGCCGGTGAACAGCTGGAAACGGTAGAGCTGTCACTCAGCGCGGGCGTGTATTATTACAGCTTGAAAACGAAAAAAACCAGGCTGACGAAATCGATGATTGTCAGTAAGTAATGCAGTGAGCCGGAAGCAGTTTGCGGACTCCGCAATAAACCTCAAATTAAATTTAGACAAGAAACTCAATACTACAACCATGCGCACCCTACTCCTAACCCTACCCCTGGCCCTCTTCCACCTGGCCGCCCCCGCCCAGCCCGACGCCCTGCCGCCCGAAATGGTCTTCGTACAGGGCGGCACCTTCGAGATGGGCTGTACGCCGGAGCAGACCGACTGCTTCAGTAGGGAAAGCCCCGTGCACGAAGTCACCCTCACCGACTTTTACATCGGGAAGTACGAAGTGACGCAGGCGCAGTGGGCAGCTATAGTCCCGGAATATGCACCTGATTACAGTCAATACGGGCAGGGCGATACCCACCCCGCCTACCGCATCAGCTGGTACGATGCGGTGACCTTTTGCAACCGGCTCAGTCAGCAGGAAGGATATACGCCAGTGTACTATGCCGACCCCGGCTTTACGCAAGTCTACGATGCCTTGGACGATGGCAGTGGAACGGTCTACTGGGATCCCACCGCCAACGGCTACCGCCTGCCCACCGAGGCGGAATGGGAATACGCCGCCCGGGGCGGGGCGCAGAGCGAAGGCTATCAGTACAGCGGCAGTGATGATATCAATGAAGTGGCTTGGTGGGATGTGAACAACGACAATTCCGTGCTTAGCCAACCCGTCGGCACCAAAGCCCCCAACGAGCTGGGGGTTTACGACATGAGCGGCAATGTTTGGGAGTGGTGCTGGGACTGGTATGGTTCGGGATACTATGACGCCAGCCCGGCCTGTGCCCCTTTAGGCCCCACTGGAAGCTCCTACCGGGTGCACCGGGGCGGCTCGTGGTTCGACACCGCGAGGTTCTGCCGCGTGGCGTTTCGCCGCAGCTCCTCGCCCGGCTTCCGCATCAACTTCAACGGCTTTCGCCTCTCCAGGAC
>CAYWHT010000680.1:0-2597 GCA_964458135.1 uncultured Saprospiraceae bacterium
GAGGCTTTGGGCGTATTTCTGGGCATTGGTTCTTCCATGCCCGGGGATGAGGAGCACCAGCGCCTTGGGAGATTGATTTTCGGGCCAATCGATGTAGCCGTGGTACTGTAAGTCATCGTGTTGAAAGGTGAAGGTTTGGTTGTTGAGTTGGGCGAAGGCCAGGTGGGGTGTCGCCACTAAAGCCAGCAGGCATACTAAATTTGTTGTCAGGGTGTACATTGCACGAGTTTTTATCTGTGTAGAAGTACACTGTAAATTTTGGAGGGTTGCATGCTGTTAGGGGCTTTTTGTAGTGGGGGGTGGCTGTACCGGCGATTTTAGTCGCCGGTACAGTATTTACAAATTTCCCTATCTTTATTTAGCCGATTATACACCAAAAAACCTTACAGCATGCGTAAAAAATCGGCTTTCTTTTCCCGAACTCACATTAATTTACGTTTTTCAAAAGCGTGGGTCGCTACTCCTTTGGAGGGGGCTGTGATTAAAAACAAATATTTGTGACCAATGCCGGCACCCTTTCCTACCGCCGTTCATCCACCCCGGTTTCGTAGCCCCTAATGGCGCCCGCCTCCTCCCGGAGGATCTTGATCCCGTGGGCGTTGCCGATGCTTCCTTCGATCACCTGATGCCCCTTTGCTTTGAGGGCGTCAATTACCTCCCCTGGCAGGTGGGCATCCACCAGGAGGTGATTCGGTTCCACGAAGGAGATTTTGGGGGCATCGATGGCTTCCTGCATCGACAGGTCGAAGTCGATGAGGTTGATGATGATCTGCGGCACGTTCTGGGTGATGGTGTGGCCGCCGGGGGAGCCGACGGCCGCCCAGGATCGTCCGTCCTTCATGATGATGACGGGGCAGTCGCCCGAAAGTTTGTGCCGGCCGGGGAAGGCGTCCATCGGGTTGCCTTTGGGCTCGAAGGTGGAGTAGGCCATGGAGTTGTTCATCCAGATGCCGGTGCCCTCTACCATGATCCGGCTGCCGAACACATTGCCCAAAGTCTGGGTGGCGCTGACGATATTACCCCACTGGTCGGTGACGACAAAGTGCGTGGTGTTGCGGCTTTCCCCGGTGAATGGGGGTACAAAGTCGGTCGCCTGCTCCCGGTTGAGGGAAGCGGCCATCGACCGGAGCACTTCCGGAGAGAGTATGCTGTCGATAGGGGCTTCGCGCACCTCGGGATCGAACGAGTAGGCGAGGCGGGCCTTGTAAGACTCCTTTGTGATTTCGGCGAAGAGGTGCAGGTATTCCGGCGTATTGTGCTCCAGCTCTTCGGCGGGGAACTGCTTCATCAGCCCCAGGTTGACGAATGCGGCAAAGGAGTTGGCCGGTAGCGCGGCGGTGTATACTTCGTAACCCCGGTAGTCGATTTGCAGGGGTTCCCACCATTCGGCTTCGTTATGGCGCAGGTCTTCAATGGAGAGAAAGCTTTCTACGGCGCGCATTTCCTCGTCGATGGCTTTGGCCAGGGAACCCTCGTAAAAAGGCTCCGGGCCTTCGCCGGCGATCAGGCGAAAGGTGCCGGCCAGATCTTTTTGCACCAACGTATCCCCGGCTTTCAGGGGAGCCCCGTCTTTGCCGTAAAACAAGCGAGCGTAAGGGGAGAATTCCTCAAAAGCGATATCGATCATGCGGGCGGTGAAAGGGTCGATCTCGAATCCTTCTTCCGCGTGTCGGATAGCGTGGTCAAACAACGCGCTCCAGTCCAGCTGGCCGTACTGCTCGTGCATGGCGTCCCAGGCGTTGAGGTTGCCCGGCGTAGAGATGGATTTGGGACCCACCCGGTTTTGTTTGTAGTTGGGGGTGGGCGGCCGCATCAGGTCGGTATCGGTTTTGGCGGGAAAGCGGCCGCTGGGATTTAGAAAGCGCACCCGGTCGGCATCCGCGTCGTAGACCAGGATGGTGCCATACCCACCGATGCCCGACATCATGGGCTCCACCACATTGAGGGTGGCGGCTACCGCAATGGCCGCATCGAAGGCGTTGCCGCCCTGGGCTAAGACTTCCAGCCCGGCCTCCGTAGCCAGCGGGTGGGCGGAGGCGATGCTGCCCTTGACGGCGGCGGGGGTGTCCTCAGTTCTCGCGCAAGCGTAAAGCAATAGACAGAGAAGAGGAAGGATTCGGAGGATGGTGCTGGGTTTCATCATTGTTCTGCTGCTTGGTGCTGGTCTAATTTAAGGTATTCGGGGCAAAGGCCTTCCGGTTTTAAAATTAATCCCCCAAAGTTTACCGGATCACCGCTTTGATTTTACGGGTTTACTCCTCATTAAAGCCCGGTTGGCGATTGGGTGACTTGTCTTTTATCGATGGCAACCCGGTTCTCCTTGCTCCCCTCTAGCAAACCCACCCAATTCTTCTCTACGGATGTTCAAATGCCCCTCCAGCATCCGGAAACAGTCCGGATTGGTGCGGCCGCACTGGCAAATCGCTCGGATGCCCCCGAGGCCATCCTTTTGGTACGCGGCTCGCACCAGCAATCCTCCGATGGCGTAACGGAATTCAGTGCTGTATTCTCCGTTGGGAACCGTTCCCAGTTTCTGATATCGGATAAACCGCATTCCTCGCACGCCATCCTCTACCGATGGAAAATCCATGTAAACC
>CAYWHT010000681.1:0-2591 GCA_964458135.1 uncultured Saprospiraceae bacterium
CCACCTTGCCACTCAGCAAGGAATAACCGGAGGCGAGGATCACCAATCCTCCGGCGATGCGCATGGCGTTGATGCTAATGCCGAAGAAGCTCAGAATTAAGGAGCCGGCAAAAAAGAAACTCAAAGAGATCAGCACAAAGTACAAGCTGGTGTGCCAGGATGTTTTGTTTCTCTCGCCCGGGCTCTGGTCGGGTGTAAGGGCTAAAAATACGGGCACCGCACCCAGCGGATTGACTACCGAAAAAAGCGACGCCAATACCGCTACGGACAGTTCGAGCATGAATCACAGGTTTTTAAAAGATCAAAAAATTAGGGTGAATGTTTAAACAATAGTATGGGTATAAACCCTTTGTCCGAACGGGCCGCAAGCTGCATTTGTTTTCTTTTACGCCGCTCAGTACGAAAAACTCATGCATCATCCGGGTTAAGCTACCGCCTTCAATAAAAAAAGGGAGCCGCTCAGCGACTCCCCCTCAATAAAACACCTAAAACCCATTTTGCAATTAGCATACCCGATCTTCAAATTCTTGGGATTATAATCGTTGCTGTTTTCGTTCTTATGACGCCCGGTCTCCGGGGAGGTCACTTTTCGATAAGAAAATTTATAAAAAAAGCGGGGAGTGGCGCTTAACACCGGCCGCGAAGCATTGTTTGGAAGAATATGGAAAGATTTGAAACCCCCGAAAAGATGCTTCACGACTGCTGGCGTCTTCTCGTTCGGGCCACTGCCGACAGGAAAGATCCGATGCGCACACCGGTCATTGGAACCATGGGTGCCGGAAGGAGTTACGTGCGTATGGTCGTGCTGAGAAAAGTAGATATCCAAAATCGCTTGCTGGACTGTTTTACCGATCGCCGGTCGGATAAAGTGGAGCAATTGGAAAAACACCCTTGCTTAAGCTGGTTGTTTTGGAATCCCAAAAAGAAAGTGCAAATCCGGGCTGCCGGAAAAGTCGAGTTAATCCACGGGGACGAGCGGGCCGCCCAAATCTGGAATCAGCTCCCCGCAGTGGGAAGGAAGAGTTACGCGAGCACGCAGCCTCCCGGAACGCCGATCAATTATTGTACCGAGGGGTTACCGGAGGTATGGGAAAATGATCCCGGTAAGGAAGAAACGGATTACGCCTTCGATAACTTTATGATTATTCGTTGTACCGTGGAAGAAATGGATTTGTTGCACCTTCATGCCGAAGGCCACCAGCGGACCAGCTTTCAACACGAGTCGCATTCATCCGGCGCATGGCGGGGTGGATGGGTTATTCCTTAGTTGTAGGCGTAATATTCTGGCGGAAGGCAAGAATTGTTGGGGTGCTTCCAATTTCAATGCCTTGTCGCGGAACGCTTGCGCTTTCGCGACAAGGCGTTGATGGTTGTGGCTATAATTAGCGGGATTGATTAACGCCCGCTACGGGGTTCATCCAGGATAAGTTCCACTTCGATTTCCCGTTCGTCGCGGAGCACCGTTAAGGTAACTTGCTCGCCGGGATTGTATTTTTCCAGTTCGAGGATCAAATCATTGGCGGTGGGAATGTCTTTACCGTTAATTCCAACGATAATATCTCCCAGTTGAATTCTTCCGGCGCGGTCTCTCCGCGTGGGTTGCAAGCCGGCCTCGGCGGCGGCGCTGCCGGGTTCAACCCGTAGAATGAGCGCGCCCTCTAAACCATAATACCGCTGGAGAGCTACGGAGCTAGCCAGCGAAACCCCCAGGCTGGGTCTTTTCAATTCCCCGTATTCGATAAGTTCGGGCACTACCCATTTCACGCCATCGACGGGTATGGAGAAGCCGATGCCGGCGGAAGCGCCCGAAGGGCTGTAAATGGCCGTATTGACCCCGATCAATCGGCCCGAGGAGTCGAGCAGCGGGCCGCCCGAATTGCCGGGATTGATGGCCGCGTCGGTCTGGATGACGTTGCGGATGGGTAGTCCGGATACTGATTTAATTTCCCTTCCCAGGGCGCTCACCAGTCCTTTGGTCAGGGTTTGGTCCAGACCGAAGGGATTGCCAATGGCGTAGACGACTTGCCCGACTTGTAAGTTCTCGGAAGTGCCGAGCGGGATAGGCGCAAGTTCGCCGGCTGGCGCCTCAATTTTCAGGACGGCCAGGTCCTTTCCCGGCGCCGCGCCCACTTTTTGGGCGTCAAAAGTTTTCCCGCTGCCCAGCGTGACTTTAAAGCGCTGGGCGCCCTCAATTACGTGAAAATTGGTGACAATATGGCCTTCCTTATCCCAGACGAACCCCGATCCCGTGCCCCGGGGTATTTCGGTGACATCCTGGCTAAAGAAGTCCATTCGCACGTTGGAAGTTGTAATAAAGCAAACCGAAGGAGCGGTTTCGCGAAACAGTTCGATATTGGCGCGTTCTTCTTCGGTGAAGCTGCGCCGGGGCGCGGTAGATCGTCCCGCTCCCGTTGCGGGATCGTCTTTGTCGCTGGTTGTTACGGCGAGAGTGTCCGGCTCATTGGCGGATCGGGTGCTGTCGGGCAGATCTTTACTCTTCCAGGCCGCTCCGGCAAGGAAGCCGGCGCCGAGTAGTACGACCCAGAGGACTAGCCGCAGGCTGAATTTGTTTCCGTTGGCCATGTTTTAGT
>CAYWHT010000682.1:0-2587 GCA_964458135.1 uncultured Saprospiraceae bacterium
TGGATCTTTCGTTGCATTGGGTGTTGGGTTTTATGGGAAAGTTAGGCATTCTTGGAGTGGGTAATCGCTTCCGGGGCAAAGCTTTTCGAAGATACGCGCTCTAAGCGGTCGACACATGCCCAGAATAAGAGTAAGCCACCGGCTTTAACGTTTGACTATCTGCTTTGCGAGTTGCACTAGAACCGCCGGAATGAGACAGCCGATTGCTATTAGTCGCCACACCTGCGGCTCCATATCCTGAAGGGATAGCAAAGTATTGAGCCCGGGAACGGAATAGGCGGCCAGTAAAGCTACCGCACATAGCGCAATGGCCATCCAGACGTAACGGTTTTTGGTGATTTGATTGATGAAGATATTTTCGCCGGAATCCCGCATGTTGAGTACGTTTAGTAACTGGCTGAAAGCCAGAGTAAAAAAGGCTACATTGTTACAAGCCAGGACCGATAAATTCATTTGGAAGTAACCATAAAAATAAACGCCCGAAACGGCGGCGCCGATAATGACGCCGTAAACGACGATAGCCACCCAGTGGAGATTGGTGATGATAGATTCCTCCGGGTCTTTGGGAGGAGCTTTCATGATTTCTTTGCGGCCGCGCCCTACTCCCAGGGCCAGGGCGGGAAATACATCCAGGAGAATATTCAGGTATAGCAGCTGCAGCGGAAGAAGGGCCAACTCGAAACGCACCGCCATGACCAGTGCGATGACCAGGATTTCACTGAGGTGATAAGATAGCTGGTAAACGATGAATTTCCGGATATTGCTAAAGATAATTCGCCCTTCCCGGATGGCTTTAACAATGGAGGGGAAGGCATCGTCTTTTAAGACCATGTCGGCGACTTCTTTCGCTACCTGGGCGCCTCGCCGGCCCATGGCGATGCCGATATCTGCTTTTTTGAGAGCGGGCGCGTCATTGACTCCATCGCCCGTCATGCCAACAATTTTATTTTGCTTTTGGAAATGGCCGATAAGCTTAAGCTTTTGTTCCGGATTGACGCGCGCAAAAACCTGGGTGGCGGTGAGGTCGCTATGCGTCAAGGCCTTTTCGTTGAGGTCCCGGCCATGCATTACCCGGTTTTCCCCTTCCGGCAACAGGCGTACTTGGTGGGCGATGTTTAGGGCGGTTCCCGGGTGGTCGCCGGTGACCATTACGACTTCGATGCCGGCTTCCCGGCAGGTATCTACGGCTTCCGGAACTTCTTCGGCCGGGGGATCCACGAATCCGATCAGACCGACGAACACCATGTCGTGGAGAAATGCCTGATTGTCGAGGCCTTCGGGTTGACGGGCATCGATGCGATAGGCAAAGGCCAGGGGGCGTAGGCCATCGTTGGCCATCTCTTCATTTTGCTTGCGAACTTGGTTCTTTTCTTCATCCGAAAGAGGGCTGACTCGCCCCTCGGATAGTTTTTGGGTGCAAATGTCCAGGATGGCTTCCGCGGCGCCCTTCCCGGAAACAAAATATTCGTCCTCCCATTGATGTACGGCGCCCATCCTGTAGCTTTCGCGGTCAAAGGGGTCTTCGGCGATTCGTGGTTTCGCCAGCAGCGCTTGCCTTTGTTCCGGATCCAGGTATTCGGCAAAGCGCAGTAAGGCAATTTCCAGCGGATCGCCTTCCCCGGCATCTCGCTGCGGATCATACTCCGCGTTATTGGCCAGTACGGCAACGGACAATAATTTTTTAAAAGTGGCTTGTTGCGGATCGATGGCTTCCAGTTGTACGGTACGGTCTCGCCAATGGACTTTGCCCGGCTGCCCGAGCCCCAGCGTCAGAGTGTTTACGGTGAGCTGGTTTTTAGTGAGGGTGCCGGTTTTATCGCTAAATATGGTATTGGTTTCCCCCAGGGTTTCTACCGAAGCCAGCCTTTTTACGATGACTTGATGATGAGCCAGGCGCAGCATGCCGCGGGCTAGGGCAATACTGGCCACGATGGGCAATCCCTCCGGAATGGCCGCAATGGCCCAGGCAATGGAAGTTTGTATGATTGGGTAAGCTTCTCTCTGCGCCAGCCAGCCGGTTAGCGCCAGTAGAGCCGCCAGGCCCAACACCAGGTAGATCAACTTTCGGGAGAGCTCCCCCAGTCTTCGGTTTAAAGGGATTTCTTCTTCCTCGGCGGAACTAACCATTTCGGAGATATTACCGATTTCCGTATCCATGCCTGTGGCGATGACGATGCCTTTTCCCTTTCCCCGCGTCACGGAAGTGCCTTTAAAGGCCATGTTCGTCTGATCGGCCGTCTGGACGTTCTCCTGCAGTGCTTCGGTCGTTTTTTCGATGGGCACGGATTCGCCGGTGAGGGGAGCTTCGTTGACTTGCAACTCCGCGACTTCGGCCAGGCGCAGGTCTGCAGGGACGAGAAAGCCGGTTTCCAGCAAGACTACGTCGCCCGGCACAACGGCCTCGGCGTCCACCTCTTGCTCGGCTCCGTTGCGAACAACCCGGGCGGTGATTTTATCCATTTCCTTAAGCGCCTTCATGCTTTGGCGCGCCTGGTATTCCATGCCAAACCCGATACCCGCATTAATCAACATGACCGTTGCGATGGCGATGCCCTCCGGAATATCCCCAAAGATAAAAGATAGCAGG
>CAYWHT010000683.1:0-700 GCA_964458135.1 uncultured Saprospiraceae bacterium
GATCAGCCCAGTGGCGGGAAAATTTCAGTGCCAATCCCAGAGCATAATGACCCAGTGCTCCGTAGCGGTGTCGTATTCGTGAATGTTCCGGAAGCCAACTTTCTCGTGGGCCCGTATGGAGCGCGGATTGCGGTCGGCTACCTGCGTGATGGCGTATTTGAAATGCTCCTGCATTTGCCGGCGGGCGTGATCAAACAGGCCGGCAAAAACCCCTTGACCGCGGTAGCCCTTAGCCACGCAGTCCTGACCGATAATGTAATAATCCACTGCGCCCAGTAGCTCCCCGCAGTAGGAAAAAGCGTTAATCTCCCGGAACATCGGGATAAGCACCGGTATCTCGTCTTCAAAACGCCGCAGCATGGTCAGAGCGTACCCCACAATACGCTCCCCGTCACGGGCGACAATATGACCGTAGGGCTCATTCATCGCCCGCAGCAAACCCAAATTGTGGTGCACGGTGACAAAACCCTCCCTTTGCAATTCCTGCGCACTAATATTCTCAGGGATGTTTCGTTTCTGCAGTTCGATGATTTGTTCCAGATCCCGGTCATTTTGTGGGTTTCCGTAGGTAATCATGCGGTAGGGTATTTTTCAAAAGGGAAATTTCACTTCAAAAATACTGGAGTCTAATACTTTTCAGTCGACAATTTCGGCCATTGCGAAATGACTCCAAAATCTTCTATAGCCCGCAGCGTAAAGC
>CAYWHT010000683.1:710-2585 GCA_964458135.1 uncultured Saprospiraceae bacterium
GCTCCCTACTGACTCAGTCGACACCTCTCCTTTTTTTACTGTAGCGGCTTTGAGGTCTTTATTACAAATTTGGGATGGATTAAATGCTGAGAAGTTTCGACTTTGGTGCAACTAATTCGAAAGAGATCTACTCCATGAGAAATTGACCAAAGCCAACCAATACTTCGGGATTGCGTCTGATGCTTCGGGTCCAACCACTCCCGGAGCGTCTCTCAAAAAATCAAAGTTGCAATGGGTAGACCGGTTCGGTTATGCTTCCATGGAAAGGCAAGGCTGCCGGTAATCGGTTTGCCCATCTTCCTTGAAAGGTGTTGTTTCACCCGCTCCTATTTTTTGCAAAACTAAAAATTAAGGATAGTAGATAGTTAATAGGTCTCCCCTGTCTGGTAGCGAGCCGGCAGGGGTTACTTTTTTTTTGCAAACAGGTTATCGATAAAAATTCGTATTTTTTTTCCAATTTTTAGGAAAAAAATTCGTCCATGGCTATCACTGTACACCAAATTATGACCAATCAGGTTCTAACCATTCACGTGGAAGATTCCCTTGACAAAGCGGAGCGCCTGATGAACAAGAATAAAGTTCGCCACGCCCCCGTCGTCAAAGACGAAAAACTCGTCGGCATGCTCAGCCTGACCGACTTACAACGCCTGAGTTTTGCCGACACTTACGGCGAAGAAGAGGACGATATCGATAGCGCCATCATGGGCATGCTCAATATCGAGCAAATCATGAACGCCCGACCGCGCTTTATCCAGTCTGACCAACCGGTAAGCGAGGCCGCCCAAGTTTTTGTGAAGGAAAACTTTCACGCCCTCCCGGTAGTAGACGGGCAAAACAAATTGGTGGGCATTGTCACCACTACCGATGTCATCCGTTATTACTTGGAAGGGGAAGGAAAGTAGCGCCCCGGGGGCTATGGAGGTTGAGCTACTTTGCCGGTCATTTCCTAATACCGCGGTCGAATGGGTTGGAGGCGATCCAAATGAGTTTAAAATCCAGCCAGTACGACGCGGCGGTTATTCCAGCCGTCGTAGATGCGGATTATGCGGGCTTCTCTTCCCCGGGCAAAGCGTTCGTAGGAAAGGTATAGGGTTTTCGCTCCCGGATCGGCCTCGTAATGGAAAGGATGCTCGATGGCCCGGGCCATTTGGAAGACAAAAGTAGCCGGCAGCGGCCTGGGTTTAACCAGCAAAGTGTCCCAGAGCGTCCGCCCGGCTAATCTCAGCTGCATCGTATCCCGCAGGGGTTCTCCGGTCCACTTTACGGGATCCCGCCTTGCTCGGGCGGTGATGTCGATAATCATCTCCTGATACTTGCTTTCTTCTTGCCGGGCTTCCGAATTACCGGAGCCGGCCACCAGGTTAAAGACCAGCCTGCCGGTGGCGAATACCAGGGGAAGCATCAACAAGATGCGCAGGGGCAGGAGATCTTGCCGTTGTTCGTAGGCAAAGGCCGACAATAAGCTCAGAAAAGGAAATAGCGGAAAGAGGTCGTCGATTTGCGTTCCGGGGGCCAACCAAAATAACAGCCCGCTCGCGCTAATCAATAAAACGGAATAGACCAGCAGCTCGTTCTGTTGCAACCGCCCCCGCAGCTCGGCGGGAATGAGAAAAACCAGCAACAAAGACCAGGGCAGCAAGGCCAGCAATAAGCGAAGCGGAAACAGCAAAAAATGCCGGGCGAAAGCGGAAAAGTTACTGTTGAAAATCGATCCCTCCAGCGCGGATTGAGCGATGCTCCCCGCAAAGAGCTCCAGACTGCCGTTGAGCATCAGAGCCCGGGCGTATAGCCACAGCATTCCGCCTCCCGCCGCCAATCCAAGTAAGTGTTGCCAACAAAAAATCAGGCGGTCATTCCGGTAGTAGACCGAAAGCG
>CAYWHT010000684.1:0-2581 GCA_964458135.1 uncultured Saprospiraceae bacterium
GCGTAAGAGCGTACGGCAAAATCTCATGGATCTGGACCGGGAGCTCCAGCAAAAAGAAGGGGAACTGCAAGAGCTGGATAAAAGCACCCGGGAACGAGATACCGAACTACGGGTGTTGACCGAGCGACGCGACAGCCGCCAACAGCAACTCACTGGCCTGCAAAAACAATTGCACCGCCTGCAGGAATCATTACGCCGGGCGCTGCAACCTTTCGGATTGGTCCCCGATGCGGAGAAAATCACCGGCGATGACCTTCCCGACCGATTGCGGAAAACATTGGAAGCTTACCACCGGGCGAGGGAAGAAAAACAACAAAGCACGCTCAAGCTGGATCGGTTGAAGTTCGAAATCCGGCAGCAGCGGGAGCGCAACCAGGAGTTGGAAAACCGCTTGCAGGGGAAGAGGGAGGCCTTACAGCAGGATCAACATCGTTTGCACCGGCTCATCGGCCGCCGTTTTCAACTTCTGGGCGACCGGGATCCGAAAGACGAACGCCAGAACCTGCAAGCGCAGATGCGTCAGCGGGAAATGGAGCTCGAAGCGGTGGAAGAGCAACTCGAATCCATTAAGACCAACATCCGCTCCAACCAAACTATGCGGGAAGAAAAAACGCGAGAAAGTAAAATATTGCAAGAGCGGGCTCGGGAACTATCCACCCATTTGGAACAAAAGCTGCGACGCGCAGGTTACCAATCGGTGGAACGGCTGCGGGAAGTGCTCTCCGAAGTAGATCAACTGGAGGCGTTGCGCAACCGGCAGCAGGAAATTCGCCGGCGGGAACTGGAAAACCAGCAATCCCTTCGCGATGTGGAGCAGCAACTCGCCGAGGCGCACGATCATCCGCCCACCGCCGAAGCGCCGGAAGAGCTGGAAAAGCGTTTGCACGCAGAAGAAGCCGCCTACCAACAACTCCTGCAAGAGACCGGCAAGCTGCGGGAACGTCAGGATCAAAATCGTAAAAAACAAGAGGCCGCGGGTGATCTCAATAGCCGTATTCTGCGGCAAGGGGAAGCGTACCGGCGGTGGGCGGCCCTCAATGAGCTGATCGGCTCGGCCGACGGAAAAAATTTCCGCATCTTTGCGCAGGGGCTGACCCTGCAGCGCCTCGTCGGCCTGGCCAACCGGCATCTCCAACAACTCAACGGCCGCTATTACATTCGCAAATGCCATGACGAAGCCCTGGAACTCGAAATTATCGACACCTTCCAGGCCGATAACCGGCGGAGTATGAATACCTTGTCCGGGGGAGAAAGCTTTCTGGTCAGCCTCGCCCTGGCCCTCGGCCTGTCCGATCTGGCCGGATACCGGGCCGATATTCAATCCCTCTTTATCGACGAAGGGTTCGGCACCCTGGATGAGAATACCCTGGACCTGGCCATCTCCACCCTCGAAAATCTGCAGGCCGGCGGCAAAACTATCGGCATCATCTCGCACGTTAATGCACTAAAGGAAAGAATTGGAACCCAAATACAGGTCAAAAAGCAGGGCAGCGGCTTTAGCACAATCGAAATTACACAATAATTATAGCCTGCCAACCCAAAATTTGTGAATGCTGACTGGCTCTTTTTAGCTTCGCTCCTCGGAGTTCCGCCTGGCTGCATTAAAAAGCTCCGGCTACGCCTCCGTTTTTTGCCCCTGACCCTGTGGTTGGGATCCCGGACTTGCGAGCCAAAAAATAGCGGCGTCCCATTTTCACACCACGCAGTAGACGCGAAGTGAAATTCTGACTTGGTAGACTATACATCGATAGACCGTCCAGCTCGATCGATTTTTTGAATCTTCTTTGCGCCAATTTATGTTAATTTGCGAGAAGACCGCTCCAAACCTCTATCTCTCATGCAGAAAAATCACAAGACCTTATTCGGCGACCACCACGGGCTCGACGAAAAAAGCGTGGACTACCTAACCGGCGCATTGGAAAAAAACAATCGCCCGGGCTTCGATTATATCGAATTCAAACAATCCCTGAGGGCGCTCCGGGATATGGATATGGAAGATGCGGTGGCCTTTAAATCGGCTTTCGCCACCGCCTCAACCATGGGACTGACCAAGGACAAATTGCTCAAAACGGCGGAGCACTACAAAAACGTCATCTCCAACGAGAAGAAACAGTTCGATGAAGCCCTGGAACGCCAAAAGAAGCAAAAGATTGACGCCAAGCAAGAAGAAGTGGCCAAACTCAAAAAGCAGGTAGAAGAGTACAAAGCCAAAATCGCGCAACTCCAGGAAAAAATAGAAAAAGCCCAGTCGACAATCGATCATGCCGATGAGCACATCGCCCAACAACAAGAGAAAATCGAGGAGACCCAAAGCAATTTCGAACACTCCATGCAGAGTATCCTCAACGAAATCGACCAGGATATTGAAAACATTAACAATTATTTGTAACATTCGTAGAGTATACCCTAACTATAAACAGTATTCATTATGTCGGAAACGACCCAATTCGAAAACCCTGAAACCAAGCAGAAGTCTTTTTGGAAAAGACCGGAAGGGGTTACTGGCGCCATCTTTCTAGCGGCCATTCTCCTTGGTGGCGGCTATTTGTTATATACCTTCCTGCCCGCCTTGAGGCCGACG
>CAYWHT010000685.1:0-2579 GCA_964458135.1 uncultured Saprospiraceae bacterium
AAGCTAAAAAGAGCAAGTCAGAATTCACAAATTTTGGGTTGTCAGACTATAACTCAAGCGCTTGTGGGCGCGAGGCGGCCGTACTTTTCTTCCAGCATCTGGAAGTTTTCCCGGAGCCAGGTTTCGGTGAGCAAGCCGTGCTCCAGCACGCTGATGCGATCGCAAACGCGGATCAGATTGTCCAGGTGGTGGGAGGCCATCACGATCACCTTGTCTTGCTTGATCTGATCGAGGATCTGCACCATCTTCCGCTTGCCTTCCGGATTGACGCCTTTGAACGGCTCGTCGATGATCAGGATGGGTTTCTCCTGCAGGAGCGTGCCCATGTAGGCCAATTTCTTTTTCATGCCCAGGCTGTATTTTCCGACAAATTCATCCAGGGGAAGCTCAAAAAGCTCGTTGAGGGCCCGGATCTTCGATTCCGGCTTACGCAGCACGCGCAGGTATTCGATGCCCTTCATTTTCGGATAGAAATACTGATCCGATTCTAAAAAGGCGATATCTTCCTGGTTGAGTACTTTTCCATTGTACTCGAACTTGCCGCGCGCCAGGCGTTTAAACCCGTAAAGGGTTCTCAGCAAGGTAGTCTTGCCCGAGCCGTTCAGGCCGAACAGGCCGTGCACTTCCCCCCGGTAAGCCCGGAGGTGAATGTCGTCCAGCACGCGTCTTTTCCCATAGTATACTTCGAGCTCTTTAATTTCCAGCATTATCCGACTTACCGGGCGACATACCCCCGGTTTGGCTTTGTGTACGTTTAACCGTATTGAAACGTAGAGGGGCTGAAAATAGTTTCCTTCCCAGATCTAAATCGCAAGGGCGAATGCTTTAAAAAGGAAGCGTGATTCCGCCGGTTAGATTATTGCCATCCTGACCGAAAGCGAGGTTGAAAATAAAGCCCACATTCGGCCGGTTAATCATCCGGACGCTAAAGCCGGGATCCAGGTTAAACAGGCCGGCAAAGCCATCCTCCTCGAACACTTGGCCGCCATCCAGAAAGCCCCCCATTTCGATCACCATCGGAAAACCGAGTATCACCATATCCATGACAAGGTAGCGCATTTCCACGCTCGCAAAAAGGGCGTGTTGACCGGTAAAACGGCCCAGGTCATAGGCCCGGAGCGTAGCCGGTCCGCCCAGCGTAGCCTGCTCGAAAAAGGCTAGTCCGCGCTTATTGGTGAACGTCCATTGGTTACGCAGCAAGACGGTCAGTTTCTGGTCAACGGAGGAAAAATATTGCCGTATATCGATTAGCAACCGGCTGTAGTCTTCCACCGAATTCCTTTCCTCTTCATTCAGCAGCCGATTGTATTCGGCCGTAACCTTGCCGTAGAAACCTTTAGAAGGGCCGAATTCCTGATTTCGGGTATCATAAACCAGGTTAAGTCGACCACCGGTAAGCGTAGCGCCGGTAATACCCGGCAAGGTCGTAAAACGATCATCATTGATCCTTAGTTCCGGGTAATCCGCCCCGCTGATGCCGAAAATGACCAGATTTGGATGTTCACGAAGCCATCTTTTGAGTCTCCTGGCGCCGCAGACAAGTCGGTCAAAGAAAAATCGCTTGCCTATCGAAACAAGACGCCTGTTAACCGCAGGTCGCTAAACATCCTTAGCGTACCGGTCCAGCACGTAATCGACGATTTCGGATTTCTTTTTCAACTGAGAATTCGTGGGCCCAATGCGCACGAGAAAGAGCTCCCGGGTTTTCTCTTTATCCTCGTAGAAAAAGACCGGTCGCTTCGATGGCGGACAGTCCAGGCGGTAAATGATTTTTCCGTTGATTTCTTCGGCGTCAAAGTTCACCTGGCGGGAGTGGCTGACCCCCACTTTTTCCTTGATGTAGTGCCGGATGTCGCGCCGCACTTCATCGATATTTTTTTCATCGGGGTTAACTCCCATGATGCCGCCGTCGTCGCTTACTCCGATGAAGATGGTGCCGCCTTTCAAATTCATAAAGGCGACCAGCGAACGGGTGATGGCCTCCTTGTTGCTCTTGCTGAAGGTTTCCTTGAATTCCACCCGGTCGTTCTCCCCGCGCTCGATGAGCTCTTTACTCGTCAGGAACTTGTTTTCCTGCAGGTACCCGACAATGTTGGTCGTTAGGGCCATCATGACTTTCAGGCTAACCGGCGTCGGCAGCTGGTTTTCGTCCAGCAGGTGGTCGCGGTTAAAGGAGAGCAGGCTGGAGGGTTCCAGGGCGGTGATGGTGCCCAGGCGCTGCCCGCGGTTGAACAGAGCCACTTCCCCGAACAACTCGCCGGGCAGGTATTCCCGGCTCCGGTAGTCATTGAGATCGAGCCGGAATTTCCCACTGGCGACGATGTAGAAATACTTGCCCTGGTGGTCCATCGTGAAAAGGGTTTCCTCCGGTTCGAGCTTGCGAATCTTCCCCACCTGGGCCAATTGCGCTTTTTCTTCTTTGCTGAGCTCGGTGAAAACGGCACACTGCTCCACCAATTCTGGTGCATTAAAGGGGGCTGCCATGCGATCGATTTTGTTTATTTATTCATAGTCTAGTGCTTCGGGCACTAGTACACTGTGTAATAAGTTCTTTGATGTTTTGGGATGGGTATTTTGGC
>CAYWHT010000686.1:0-2572 GCA_964458135.1 uncultured Saprospiraceae bacterium
CGCCGAAGCCGTTATCGGTGCCGCCGCAGGCGGAAAGATCGGCCTGGAAGTTGTCTTGATCGCCACCGGCTTCGGCATTGGCGAATCCGGTGCCGTTGGCGTACTTGTACTGGTAATCGTCGGCCGGAAGGGAGACGGTCAGGGTGAAGATGCCGTCACCGTCATCGTCTGACATTCGGGCGTCGGCGTTGTCGCCGGGGGTTTGCCATTCGCCGCCCAATCCGGCATCATCCATCCAGTTACCGGTGACGAAGACGCCGTCGGAAGAAGCGCCGATGTCATTCATGTTAACCCGGAAGGTTACCGAAGCGGAATCGATGGTGGCCGTCTCGCAGGAGTTGAACTGAAAGGCGTCGAGGAACAGGTGCGACTCATCACCGGAAACGGTGAAATTGCGGTTGTAGCCGCCGAAGCCGTTATCGGTGCCGCCGCAGGCGGAAAGATCGGCCTGGAAGTTGTCCTGATCGCCACCGGCTTCGGCATTGGGAAATCCGGTGCCGTTGGCGTACTTGTACTGGTAATCGCCGGCGTCCAACATTACCGTTAAGGTGTAGATGTCGTCGCCGTTGTCATCGGTCATTTGGGCGTCGGCGTTGTCGCCGGGGGTTTGCCATTCGCCGCCCAAGCCGGCATCGTCCATCCAGTTACCGGTGACGAAGACGCCGTCGGAGGAAGCCCCCTGTACGCTCATGTCCACCTGGAAGGTGACGGGAACCTGGGCCATGGCGAAGCCCGAAAATACCATGAGAGCCAAAAGAGAAGTGTAAAGTTTTTTCATAATCTTGTTCGGTTTTGTTTGAAATTAGTTTTGGTTATGGATTCTAATTTAATAACAATAATTCAGAATTTTTAGTAAATCAATATCAATGAAATGACAATTTCATCCGGCCGGCGATAAAAAGAGGAAACCTTCGATTTATCCTTGGCAAGCGGTTCTGGTCTGTTATCTTTCCGCTATTTACAGGCTTCAAAAACATAAGGCATGTCGGTTGAAGAAAACGCACTATTTGAGACCAACTTTGATTTCCCGGGGCAAACGGACTTTTACCGGGGCAAGGTGCGGGATGTCTATACCGTTGGGGGGCGCTTGGTGATAGTGGCTTCCGACCGGATTTCGGCTTTTGATCATGTTTTGCCGCGGCCGATTCCCTACAAGGGTCAGGTGCTGAATCAGGTGGCCAATTTTTTTCTGGAGGCCACCCGGGATATTGCGCCCAACTGGGTGGAGGCGGCCCCCCATCCCAACGTCACCGTCGGTAGAATTTGTGAGCCGTTCAAGGTGGAGATGGTGATTCGCGCTTACCTGGCCGGACACGCCTGGCGCGAATACCAGGCCGGCCAACGAAGCCTTTGCGGAGTAGAAATGCCCGATGGCATGCTGGAGGGCGACGCCTTTCCCGAGCCCATTATTACCCCGGCCACCAAAGCCGAAACGGGGCACGACGAGGATATCTCCAAAGGCGAGATCATCCAAAGCGGTCTGGTTAGCGCGGCGGAATACGACATCCTGGAAAACTACACCCGCGCGCTTTTCCGGCGGGGCAGTGAGATGGCTAACGAACGCGGCCTGATTTTGGTGGACACCAAGTACGAATTCGGTAAAAAAGACGGGCAAATTTACCTTATTGACGAGCTCCATACCCCCGACAGTTCGCGCTATTACTATCTCGAAGGCTACGAAGGGCGCCAGCGCCGCGGGGAGCGGCAGCCGCAGTTGTCGAAAGAATTCGTGCGCGAATGGCTAATGGCCCACGGTTTCCAGGGCCAGGAAGACCAATTGATGCCCGAAATGCCCGATAGCCTGGTTTGGGAAGTTTCCGAACGCTACATCCAGCTCTACGAAACCATTACCGGTAAGGCTTTCCAAAAGGCCAATACGCGGAATATGGAACGGCGGATTTTTGATGCGGTCATGGGGGCAGTGGGTAATGCGGGGCAATAGTGCCCGAAGCACTAACCACCGGCGCCGGCATAATCCCGCAAATAAGCAAACCGTTCCGTCAGCCGGCCGTTTTCCGCGATGGTGGCGCGTTGGAGCATGGGGCTTTCCTCCCGGAAAAATTCGGGGAGTACGTGTTTGATGAACATTTCGCCGAAAGCGCGGGAAGCATCGCGCGGCAATTCGCTGGGCAGATTGTCGATGGCCATGATGTCGATGGTGTGGCGTTGGTGGGGAGCGGTTTCCTTTTCGTCGAAGGGGTCGTAGCCGTATACTGGGTCTTCGATCGAACTAGGGCGCAGGGTGGAGGGAATGGAGGCTTCGGGGGCAATGTCGCAGGTGATATCGGCGATGACCCGGATGCGGAAAGCCGGATCGCGCATTTCTTCCGCGCTAAAAAATGCCGGCGCCCGCTTGTCCCAGTAGATGCCGTTGATCATAATATCGGCCGCACGGGTGAAGGGGCCAAAGCGACTGACAAAGGCCTCCGGGTGTTGGTAGTAATCGTGGGCGTGGAAACCGTTTTCGGTGCGGGGGCGCACGTAGTGCTGCACCCGGAGTTGGGTAAATACCGGATAATCGAAGGATTGGTTGATGAAATCTTGGGGGGCCACCTGGCGGATATCCATATCC
>CAYWHT010000687.1:0-2569 GCA_964458135.1 uncultured Saprospiraceae bacterium
AAATACAACAATGGTAAAAGGATGGAAATCAGCGCTTCTAGTGCCCGAGGCACTAGTAAAAGAAAGTCCCTGCAATAAAGGAAGCATGCTTCCGCAATTGGATGGCAGGCTATGTTAGGTCTTAAGAACTCGTGTAATCCGAAAGGGAGATCATCCTGAATGAAAAATCGTACGAATAGAAATTTTCCACCCGGGTGGAAAGCAAAGAGGAATAAGATTGATTCATCAAAAGTGGGGCGAAATCGACGAAAATGCAAGCTAAGCCGGTAAAAACATTGGGCTCAAGCCAAATATCATAAGCGGGCATCCGGCATATGGTAAATAATAATGAGCCAGATCGGGCGCCCGCCGCCCCGACGTAAATTTTTTTTACTTCCGCAAAACAAGGGAATCATTTGGAGTAAACGATTAATGGCAAAAAGTCATTTTGCAATGCCCGGCTTGTTCTGTTTTGTTTCATAGGGAAGCTTATATGTTTTATAACTACTTGGGTTTCAGTTAGTCCAAAATGATAGAGGCATGACAAAAAAAATGAAGGATGCTTTTTTAAAAGCGGGGAGTTGCATACCTTTGCACCGATTTAAGAAAAAATAACCTAAAAACGGACCTGTGAAAGGCATCTCGAAGTACTTCCTGCTCATTGTCGGCCTCCTTTTTTCCGTTCATTATCCGGCCCTGTGTTTTCAGGGGCACGATTCGAAAGGGGATACGGAAAAGGCGGAGCAACACGCAGTAGCGGATGATCACGGCCTTGCGGAAGAAGCCGGGCATGGCGAAGAAGAAGGATACGATCCGGTAGAAACGGTGATGCACCATATTTCCGACGCCAACACTTTCCACGTCTGGAAAGGCGTTTATCTCCCTTTACCTTGTATTTTGTACGCTCCCGGTGACGAGACGCCCTGGACCTTTTTCATGTCCAGCGAGTTGGAGCACGGTCACCTTGCCCTGGACGGATACGTCATGAATCACGACCGGATTTACCGCGTTGCCGACGAAACTTTTCCGGAGGGAGAGGTGCATATCGAGGGTGTCAAGCACGAGCTGAAGACCGTGACCGACGACGAAGGCAATGAGGAGGAAAAAGATGTGTACTACGCCATGCACCAAGGGAATGCCTACAAGCTCGATCCGCCGAGCAAGCTCGACGGCGGCCTGGTAAGCGGCGGCATTACTTCCTTTTACGATTTCTCGATCACCAAGGCCGTTTTCACGATGATTTTGGCGTCGGTGCTGCTGATTTTGCTTTTCACGGCAGTCGCTCGCGGCTACCGGAAAAATGACGGGCAGGCGCCGCGGGGCATTCAGTCCTTTATGGAGCCCTTCTTCACCTTCATCCGCGATGAGGTCACGCTGCCGATGATCGGCGAGAAGCATTATGAGCGCTTTCAGCCTTTCATCATGACGCTTTTCTTTTTTATCCTGGTTTGCAATTTGCTCGGATTGATTCCCTTCTTTCCGGGTAGCGCCAACGTTACCGGCAATCTGGGAGTTACTATGGCGCTGGCGCTGTTCACCTTTATCGTCACCAACATCAACGGCAATGCCCATTACTGGCAGCATATCTTCTGGATGCCGGGTATTCCGGCTTGGGTGAAGATCATTCTGACGCCCGTGGAAATCCTCAGTTTATTTATTAAGCCCTTCTCACTGATGATTCGTTTGTTCGCCAATATTTCGGCGGGGCACATCATCATTTTGAGCTTAATCGGCCTGATGTTCATCTTCGGCGAAAATGGCCAGGATGTTGGCGGTGCGGTCCTGGGTGGCGTCATCGGCGGATTGTTCACGGCCTTTATGAACCTGATCGAATTGTTGGTGGCTTTCTTGCAAGCCTTTATCTTCGCCATCCTTTCCGCTTCCTACATCGGTGCGGCGGTAGAAGAAGGCCACCACGGCGAAGGGGAAGCGGCACACTAAAGCGACGAAAACCGCCCGGATTTGCGGGCGCCCCCTAATCGAAGCATTTTATTATTTCATTATATAAAACCATTTTCTAATGGGTGCAATTGGAGCTGGAATCGCAGCTATCGGAGCGGGCCTCGGTATCGGCCTGATCGGCAACCGCGCCATGGACGCCATTGCGCGTCAGCCGGAAGCTGTAGGAGACATTCGTAACAACATGATTCTGACGGCCGCCCTGGTTGAGGGCGCCGCCCTATTCGCCATCGTTGTTGGTCTGTTACAAGGCTAATACCCGCTCGAAGCGGCAAAGCAAAAGGACCGGCCGGGCCGGAGCGATTGGCTCCCGGTCCGGCCAACCGCCGCCGCTCCCAGCGCCCTAATTTTTGAACCGCACCATTCGGACCCCGGCGGTCCCACAACTAAACCTAATAAACGGATGACTGGATTTCTGTTTCTGGCCGATCTAAACGTCATTAAGCCCGATCCGGGATTAATTCTCTGGACCAGCGTCGTCTTCATCATCGTCTACTTGTTGCTGGCGCGTTTCGCTTTTCGCCCCATTCAGGAGGCCCTGAAAAAGCGAGAACGCGATATCCAAAATTCACTGGATGAGGCCAAGCGAGCCCGCGAAGACATGGCCAACCTCAAAGCCGAAAACGAAGAA
>CAYWHT010000688.1:0-2568 GCA_964458135.1 uncultured Saprospiraceae bacterium
CTGTGGCTGGATGTGCGGCAGGACAGCAACTGGCAGTCTAACTGGACCTTCTTCTACTGGGGTTGGTGGATTTCCTGGTGCCCTTTCGTCGGCGTGTTTATCGCCCGCATTTCCAAAGGGCGAACCATCCGGGAGTTTATTTCCCACGTGCTGCTGCTCCCCCCGCTCGTCACCTTTCTGTGGTTTGCGATCTTTGGCGGTACGGCCTTGCATTTGGAGCAATTTGCCGACGCTAATATTTACGGCGTAGTGAAAGACAACCCCTCCATGTCGCTCAACGCCTTATTGGGCGAACTTCCACTGGCCCAGATCAGTCAGTGGTTGAGTTTAGCGCTGGTGATCATCTTCTTCATCACTTCCTCCGATTCCGGTTCGTTGGTGGACGATATCGTGACTTCCGGCGGGCACCCCAATCCACCGGTAGCCCAACGCGCCTTTTGGGGGATTTCCGAAGGCGCCGCCGCCGCGGTATTGCTCTACGCCGGCGGATTGAATGCGTTGCAGACCGCCTCCATCTCCGGCGGGATGATACAAAGTATTTTGGTGATCCTCTGTTGTATCAGCCTGGTCAAGGCGCTGCGAATCGACTACCGGCAGCGGGGGAAGCCGCAGTTGAAGAAATTGAAAGAGGAAGAGGGCAAGACGGGTTAAGATGGGGATTTGTTGATTCACTACCGGAAACGGATTATTCCGGATAGCCGGAAATTGCTTCAGGTTGCTTACTTTTAGCGGCGGCAAAACAAAATCTAACCCAAATGCAAAAATACGGAGCGGCTTTTCTGTTGGCTTTCATTGTATCGTCCTGTACGTCAAACGGTGGGCAGGAACAAGGATCCATTGCGGCGGCCTCCTTGGCCGCCAAAGTTTTTCTATCGCGCAAAAATCAGTTGGGGGAGGGCGTCATTTGGGATCATCGCCAACTACATCTGCTGTGGGTGGATATTGTAGGGAAGGCGCTTCAGGTTTACGATCCGGCCACAAAAGAAATCCGGCTATTCAATCTCGGGCAGCGCGTCGGCGCCGTAGTGCCCACCCCCGACGGCAATGCTGTGGTGGCGATGCAAAACGGCATCTACCGCTTCGATCTGGAGACCGGAGATACGACTTTGATCGCCGATCCCGAAAAACACCTGCCCGGAAACCGCATGAACGACGGCAAGTGCGGCCCAGGTGGCCGGCTCTGGGTAGGCTCCATGCATCTGGAGGAAAAGGCCGGGGCGGCTTCTCTCTACCGTATCGATCCTTCGGGAGCCGCCAAACAAATGCTCGACGGCATTACCATCTCCAATGGCCTGGCCTGGTCGCACGATCACCAAACGATGTACTACATCGATACCCCCGATTCTAACGTCAAAGCCTTCGATTACGATAAAGCGACCGGTGACATTACCAACGAAAGGATTGCTATCACCATCCCCGACAGTTTGGGCTTCCCCGACGGGATGACCATCGACGCGGAAGGCATGCTGTGGATTGCCCTCTGGGCGGGCGAAGCCGTCGGGCGTTGGAATCCGGATACAGGCAAACTACTTGCCAAAATTAAAGTGCCCGCCTACAATGTAACTTCCTGCGCCTTCGGCGGCGAAAACCTGGACACCCTGTTTATCACCTCCGCCCGCATAGGCATGACGGACGAGCAACTGGAGCAATTTCCACAGGCGGGAAGCGTGTTTGCGGCGGTGCCGGGGGTGAAAGGAGTGGCGCCTTATTATTTTGGGGAAGTAGTGGAGGAATAGTTTCAAATAACGCCCGTCCTCCTGCATTGGCCGAGTAAAAATGTTGAATGACTGACTACTATAGTCCGGAAATAGATTAACGAATCAACAAATCAACCCGCCCGGAACTTCCCCGTTTCCCCAATTGTTCCTATTTTTGCACTCGCTAAAGATGAGAATGGCGTCTACCATTGAAAATCCACCATTCATTTCCGGGGTGTAGCGCAGTCCGGTTAGCGCGCGTCGTTCGGGACGACGAGGTCGGAGGTTCGAATCCTCTCACCCCGACTTCGCCCGCCAGAGCTTGGATGCTTTGGTGGGCTTTTTGTTGTTTATAACAACGGTTAAAAATTAGACCATCCAATAACTTTGGTTCCAAGCACTTCAAACGGCTCCTCCCCACCATAGACCAGCCGCTTACCTCCAACTTGATCACCCATTAAATCGCTGACCTTTTGCAGCCCTGTCAACCACTCTTTAGTGAAGGTCTTTCCCGATTTGATTTCCAGGAGCTGGATCTGCCCGGCTTCTTCCCACAACACATTCACTTCGTTTTGATTGCTATCGCGCCAAAAGTAAAAGAAAGGCCGCTTTCCCCGATGAAGCCTGGCCTTGTGTAGCTCCGCCACCATGAGGTTTTCAAACAGGCTGCCGCGTTGAAAGTACCGATCAACGTCGTCCGGAGATTCCATTTCCAGCAGGTTGCAGACTAAGCCAGTATCGTAAAAAAATAATTTCGGAGATTTAGTGATCCGCTGGTTGAAATTGCGAAAGTAAGGAGGAAGCGTGAAGGTGATATATAGTCTGACAACCCAAAATTTGTGAATTCTGACTTGCTCTTTTTAGCTTCGCT
>CAYWHT010000689.1:0-2559 GCA_964458135.1 uncultured Saprospiraceae bacterium
GGCGCATCTCTGGGAAGCCCGAAGCCCACCAGTCTTTAGCTGGTGGGTAGTTCACTGGTGTGGTTTCTAGTGGGCTATTTTGGCGACCGGGCCTACAAGGAATGGACCAAACCGCAAACGACCGAATCTAACGGGGAGGGAATGGAAGGCTCTCTACGCCGAAAGTTCTTGGTGGGTACGGTGCTATTTGCCGCTTTTTACCTCTGTCTGGCCTCCCTCATCGCCATTCCGGTTTTCCAAATCCCCACTAATTTGGAAAGCAACGCTGCAAGCGAACTGCGCACCGAACTGCAGGAGCTCACCATCAGCCCGGAGCAATTTGAAAAAGACTTTCTGGATAGCAGCTCCTTGATCATACTCAATCGTTTAAAGGAAGACACCTCCCGGACGGAGGAGGCGGAATTCTCCCGATCCCTTTACCGTATGGGCGTCAACTCCTATTTTAACCTCGCCAACCGCACGCAGCGGGAGTTGGGAAGGATGCAATCCGAGGCGATCAATCAGTTCCGCACGGTGATGTTGCAGGCTGTGCCCAAAAAGCAAAAGGAAAAGTACAAGATCGACCTGAGCACCTGGTATAAGCGGTCGCACGACCGGCAGTTGCGTTATCTGGAAGACTGCAAAACCCGCCTGGATCAGGATGACTATTTGAATAGTGTATTATCTCTCCGTCAGGCGGTTGGCGACACGCCCACCTTATCCATGCTCAACGCTTTTACCGGCAGGCTGGCGTTCAAATACCAGCCGCCGCCCCAACTGCCCCGCAGGCCGGAACCCAGCGACAACCTGGGCATCTTCGGCATTTTCGCCAAGTGGCTGGTCAATACGCCCTCCTACGCCTTCGCGCTAATCGTCGGCTTGCTGGGCGCTGCAGCCGCCACTTACCTGCAACAGAGAACCAAGGACGGCAACCCGCTGGATATCTCTTTCCACGAAGTGGGGCGTATTATTATCAAGGGCATCACGGCCTCGGTAGTCGTCTTCCTAGCGGTCAAAGGCGGTCTTGCCATCTTTGGCGCCAATGATGATGAAGATATCAATGCCTACGTGCTGTTTTTTGCCGTACTGGTGGCCGCGGTCTACAGCGATGCCGTCTGGGCCTGGGCCCGGACGAAATTGCTGGACCTGTTGAAAAAAGAGCCGGAGGAAAAGTCTCCATCACCGCCACCTCCCAAAGAAGAGTCAGAACAGCCGGCGCAACCCGAAAATCCTTCGGCAACGGCTGAATCCGGCAATGAAGGAAAAACCGAAGCAGGAGAAGAGGGAAAGAAAGAGCGTAAAGGTAACAGTTAGCCCTTGACAATTAGCAGCGGAAGAAGAATTCCTACCCCTGTTTCACACCCATCTGTCCAAGTCTTTGTTACCATACTATAAAGAATTAAACCCAAGTATCACCATGAATTGGAATGACGTATTGAACTACGCTACAAAGGGCAATCCCGAACCCGACCGCCGGTTGGAAAAGACGGATGCCGAATGGCGGGAAATCCTTACGCCCGAGCAGTACCGCATCACGCGGCAGAAGGGTACCGAGCGGGCCTTTACGGGCGAATATTGCCGCGCCCACGATCCGGGGAAATACAGCTGCATTTGTTGCGAAACGCCCTTGTTCGACTCCACCCTCAAGTACGACTCCCGCTCCGGCTGGCCGAGTTTTACAGAGCCGATTAAGGAAAACGCCATCAAATACGAAATGGACCGCTCGCTGGGGATGACGCGCGTAGAGGTCATGTGCAACACCTGCGATGCACATCTGGGCCACGTTTTTCCCGACGGGCCTGAACCAACCGGCCTGCGTTACTGTATCAATTCCGAATCCATAAAATTGCATAAGAATGAGCAACCCGCGTAACATACAAACCGCCACCGTAGGCGGTGGATGCTTTTGGTGTGTAGAAGCCGTTTTTCAGGCGATCAAAGGCGTGGAAAAAGTGAGGTCCGGCTACAGCGGCGGCCAAACCGCCAATCCTTCCTACCGGGAGGTATGCACCGGGCTGACCGGCCATGCCGAAGTGGTGCAGATTACTTTCGACGCCGACGTCATCAGCTACGAAGACCTGCTTCAAGTTTTTCTGACGAGCCACGATCCCACTACCCTCAACCGGCAGGGCGCCGATCGAGGCACGCAGTACCGCTCGATCATCCTGTACCACGATGACGCGCAAAAAGCCGCCGCCGAAAAGGTCATCGCGGAATTGCAACCTCACTTTGATGATCCCATCGTCACGGAAGTGACGCCCTTCGAGTTTTTCTACGAAGCCGAGGCTGCGCATCAGGATTACTACAAGAATAATTCGAGCAACCGCTACTGCGCGATCGTCATTTCGCCGAAGTTGCGGAAATTGCGGCGGCAGCATGCGGATAAGTTGAAGGAGGCCATGGCTTAACCCAGGTTAAGAGGGAGAGGGGGGGTGACGCCCCCTCTTTCATGAATTGCGAATCAGGCAACTTCATTTTGTAATACGTGATAACTAACGCCTACGTTTTTCGCCCCTGACCCTGCGGTCAGGATCCCGGACTTGCGAGCCGAAAAATAGCGGCGTTCCATTTTCACACCAC
>CAYWHT010000690.1:0-987 GCA_964458135.1 uncultured Saprospiraceae bacterium
CCTTCGCCAAAATACCCATCCCAAAACATCAAAGAACTTATTACACAGTGTACTACTTTTCATTTGTCCCATCTGATTTACCTTCCAATTCTTTCGCCCGTTGCTGTCGTTGCATGGGATTTTCTTTGGCGCGTTCTTTTTCGAGCATTTTCATGCGGTACAGCTCGAAGCGGCTTTTTTGGGGGCGTGGCGGAAAGTAGTTATTGGAGCGGTCGGTGTCGGCGGTTTCTAGATAGGGATCGAGTTCGACTTCCTGCAGGATCTTATCGAATACGAAGATTTTGCTGACTTCATGGTGGCGGAGGCGCCAGATTTCGGCCGGGATGGTTTTTTCTTGGGTGCTGCCGTCCTCGAAGGTAAACTTCAGGATGAGGGGCATGACGAGCCCGCCTTTATTTTGGAAGGTCAGCTCGTAGTAATTTGTACCGGAATTGAGGAATTGGCGTTCTTCCTCGCTCAGGGAGTTGAGGTATTCCTGGTGCTTCTGGCGGTCGAGCACCGATACATCGAGTGGATTGTACTCGGTGTAGAAATCGCGCAGGGAGGTGTCGATTTCGTCCTGGGTTTTTTCGATGGCTTCTTCGTTGCGGATGCTACCGATTCTACGTGGAGCATCGTTGCGGCTCTGTTGGGCGAGTTTTTTTTGCGCTTCGGGATCATTGGTGTCGAGCCGGTACCAGTCGACTTTATCGATGGCGATATCTACGTGGTCGGTAGTGTAGAACCATCCGCGCCAGAACCAGTCGAGATCAATGCCGGAAGCGTCTTCCATGGTGCGGAAGAGGTCGGCGGGGGAGGGGTGTTTAAACTTCCAGCGGTTGGCGTACTGTTGGAAGGCGAAGTCGAAGAGGTCGCGTCCGATGATGGTTTCCCGCAGGATATTGAGGGCGGTGGCGGGTTTGCCGTAGGCGTTGTTGCCGAATTGGTAGATGGATTCCGAGTTGGTCATGATGGGCGTCATGTTATTTTTATCGCCCTGCATGTAAT
>CAYWHT010000690.1:997-2007 GCA_964458135.1 uncultured Saprospiraceae bacterium
GCATGTAATCGACGATATTTTTGGCGGGGCCGCGGCGGGAGGGGTAATCGCGTTCCCACTGTTGTTCGCTGAGGTATTGGAGGAAGGAGTTGAGGCCTTCGTCCATCCAGGTCCACTGTCGTTCATCGGAATTGACGATCATGGGGAAGTAGTTGTGCCCGACTTCGTGGATGATGACGCTGATCAGTCCGTATTTGGTTCTTTCGGTATAGGTGCCGTCGGTTTCGGGCCGGCCGCCGTTGAAGCAGATCATGGGGTATTCCATTCCGATGCGGTCGGTATGGATGGACCAGGCGACGGGGTAGGGGTAGTTGAAGGTGTAGTGGGAATACCATTTCAGGGTGTGGGCGACGGCTTTGGTGGAGTAGCGTTCCCAGAGCGGGTTGCCTTCTTTGGGGTACATGGACATGGCCATGACGAGGCTGCCGTCTTCCTGTTCGACGCCCATGGCGTCCCAGATAAATTTGCGGGAGGAGGCGAAGGCGAAGTCGCGCACATTTTCCGCGCTAAAGGTCCAGGTTTTTTCACCGGAGGCTTTTGTTTGTTCGTTTTCCCGGGCTTCTGCTTCGGTGACGATCAGGACGGGTTCGGTTCGGGCTTTGCGGGCCTTGGCCAGGCGTTCTTGTTGGGTGGAGCTGAGTACGTTTTCGGCGTTTTGCAGGATGCCGGTGGCCGATACGAGGTGGTCTTCGGGTGCGGTGATGCTGACTTCGTAGTTGCCGAAGGGGAGGGTAAATTCCCCGCGTCCGAGAAACGCTTTGTTTTGCCAGCCTTCCAGCTCGTTATAGACGGCCATGCGGGGAAAGAATTGGGCAATGGTGTAGAGGTAGTTATCGTCTTTGGGAAAGTATTCGTAGCCCGAGCGCCCGCCGATTTCCATCCGGTCGTTGATATTGTACCACCATTTGATGGAGAAGGAGAATTGTTTGCCGGGCTGTAGGGGCTGGGGGAGGTCGACCCGCATCATGGTTTTTACGACGGTGGCGGGGAGGTCCCGGCCGTCTTGAGTG
>CAYWHT010000690.1:2017-2523 GCA_964458135.1 uncultured Saprospiraceae bacterium
AATCGATTTTGAAGCCGCCGTCGAAGGTAGGGGTGAGTTGCCGGAGTTGCCGCAGGGTCATGCTGTCTTTCATGCTGTTGCTGCGGGTTTTGTAAGTATCCGAATCTTTCGCCCGCATGTTTTGGTCGAGTTGGACCCAGAGGTAGTAGAGCGGGTCGGGAGAGTTGTTGTGGTAGGTGATGGTTTCCGTGCCGTAGATGCGCTGTTGTTCGTCATCGAGCCGGATGTCCATTTGGTAATCGGCCCGTTGTTGGTAATATTGATGCCCCGGCGCTCCGGCCGCATTGCGGTAGACGTTGGGGGTGGGCAGCTCTTGCCCCAGTTGGCGAAATTTGTTCTGATTGGTGTTGTCTTGCTGCGCGAGGGATGGCGAAGCCCCCATTAGCACGGCAATTAATGCAAAGAGGAAAACACGTCTTGGGTGGGTAAACATAAAGTGTGTTTGTTTAGGTGAATAAAAGGAAGATAAAAATAGAGAAAATGTGAGAAACAAGGCAATGGAATAG
>CAYWHT010000691.1:0-2513 GCA_964458135.1 uncultured Saprospiraceae bacterium
ATAATTTCACACCACGCAGTAGACGCGAAGCGAAATCCTGGGTTGTTGGACTATACAAATTTTGGGTTGGCAGACTATGAATAACCAATGATGAGCAAGTTAAAATACACGATTGTCTTTCTACTCGGGTTGCTGGCGCCGCCGCTCGGCGCCAAGGAAGTGCCGCCGCCTTCCGACTTCCTGGTCACCGATTACGTCGGCATCCTCAACCGGCAGGAACGCTCCGCCCTCGAACGCAAACTGGTCGCCTACGACGATTCCACTTCCACCCAGATCGCCGTAGTGATCGACGGCTCGCTCAAAGGAGAGGACATTTTCGAATACTCCTTCCGCCTGGCCGAAGCCTGGAATATCGGCCGCAAGGGCAAAGACAACGGCGTATTGATCTACATCGCCTTCCGCGACCGGCAGGTATTTATCCAAACCGGCTACGGCGCCGAAGGCTTCCTGCCCGACGCCATGGCCAAACGCATCGTGGAAACCATCCTCAAACCCAACTTCCGCCGGGAGGCCTACTACCGGGGGCTCGACCGCGCTACCGACGTCATCATGCAACTGGGTAGCGGCGAATACGTCAACGAGGACGGCGACGAAGAACTGGGCGGCATACCCACCATCATCATCCTGATTATCCTGATCATACTGGTGACGCTGTTTCTCAACTACATCAACCGCAACAATGACGACGGCGGCTACTATCGCGGCGGCCGATACGATGACGACGACCACTGGGGCCGCAAACGACGCGGCGGCGGCTGGATCTTTCTGCCCGGCGGCGGCCACGGTGGCAGTGGCGGCAGCTTGGGCGGTGGCGGCGGATTCGGTGGCTTTGGCGGCGGCGGATTTGGCGGGGGTGGCGCCGGAGGAAGCTGGTGATGAGGGGAAGGGTTTTTTGATGTCGCCCTCACAATCACCGGGTTGCGGATGAGGTGGTTCGGTTTTTGTAACAGGTTTTGGGGTATTGTTGATTTGTTTATTCGTTTATTTGTGGAGTTATTGCTGCTCCGAACAAGGACATTCCCTTGTTCGTAACCATAACAACTCTCCAAATAAACCATTCAATGCATCAACGCCTCCAACCATATCGCGTGTTAGCGAGCTCCAGTTTCCATTCCGGAATTCTGGTGTTCGCACCCGCAACGGATCAACAAATCAACAAATTAACAATCCAACACCTCCATGTCATTCCGCATCCTACCCATCTACATCCTTCTACTGCTCGCCGCTAGCTGCTCTCCCACCCTCGAGCGCCGTTTCGCCCGCAGCGAAGACGTCATCCGCGCCGAGGTTCAACCCCGGGAGACGACCGAGCGCATGCGCCTGGGCCGGCGCGATCCCTGTCGCGACCAAATGAACTACGTGCCCGATACCGCGCATCTGGATCATACGCCCTTGCGCGTCATCCGCATCAACTTTCACTACGTCAACAGCGCCGACAGCAGCCTGAATTACGTAGGCGAGGAGGCGGTCAAGTTTACGCAGGGTTGGCTGGCTTCCGCCACCAAAGATTTGGAGGAAAATAACAAGATGTGGTTACCCCACCGCAATAATACGCCCGTTATCCCCACCCGTTACCGTTACCAGATCACTCCGGATCCCAATGATTCTGATGACGACGGCATCTATTTTCATTTTGACGAAGCGCTTTGCCGCTACGTGCACAAGGGCAAGAATCGCAACTTGTTTGACCGCACCTTGATCGAAAAATACGCCGTGCAAGCCGACTCCGTACTCAACATCTTCGTCATGCCCCACCATCCGGACAGCGTGCGTTCGAACACCTATAATTCGGGCGCGGTGGGCGTCGCCCTGGGCAACGCCATCAAATTAGCGGGCATCTACGAAAATGAGGGGCCGGCCTGGATGTACCGGGGCGTGCTCAATCACGAAATCGGCCACGTCTTCGGCCTATCCCACACCTGGGCCTACAACGACGGCTGCGCCGATACGCCCCGCCACCCGCAGCTGTGCTGGAACCGTAGCGAAGAACCGCCCTGTGACACCATGGCTTCCAACAACGTCATGGATTACAACGCCCTGCAGAACGCCTGGACCCCCTGCCAGATCGGCCGGGTGCACTACACCATGTCGCGCACCACCTCGCGCCAGCGTAGCCTGCTCAAACCCAAATGGTGCCGCTTGCAAGAAGATAAGTCGGTCATCATCCGGGATTCTATCCATTGGCGGGACCAAAAGGACCTGGAAGGGCACCTCACCATCGAGCGCGGTGGCCGCCTCCGGATCAGCTGCCGGGTATCGCTGCCCGCCGGCGCCAAAATCACCGTTCGCCCCGGCGGCCGCCTCCTGCTCGACAACTGCCGCCTCCACAATGCCTGTGGTCAACAATGGCGAGGCATCGAAATCCAAACCATGGGAGCGGAAAAAGGGGAATTGATTTTTTACGGAGCGCCGGAATTGGAGGATATGGTTAACCTGGTGACGGGTGGGGGGTGAGGTGGGGGCTTTGTCTTTGATTTGGGTTTTGGGGTTGTGGAGGGGAATCTTTTGCTTTG
>CAYWHT010000692.1:0-2507 GCA_964458135.1 uncultured Saprospiraceae bacterium
ACTGCCAAAGCGCAAAATTACTTATTACACAGTGTACTAGTGCTTCGGGCACTAAATGCCTGACCGTTTTCGCGGCTTCTTTCGGCGATAGACAAGGCGCGTATTCAAGGGATAGAACCCTTACTTATTGCGATTCATGCAATTGAGATCCTCAAAGGCGGCGGTGAGCCGTTCGCGAAGGCTGATTTCACCTGCGCGCAGCCATTTGCGGGGATCGTAAGTTTTCTTGTTGGGGAGATCGGGGCCGTCGGGGTTGCCGATTTGCTCTTGCATGTAATCGCGTTGGCCCTCGTAGTAATCCCGTATTCCTTTCCAGAAAGCCCATTGGAGATCTGTGTCGATATTCATCTTCACCGCTCCGTATTCGATGGCCTTGCGGATATCCTCGCGGGAAGAGCCCGAGCCGCCGTGAAATACAAAGTTGATGGGCGTATCTTCATCCAATTCGAATTTCTCCTTTAGGTGTTCCTGGGAATTTTTCAGGATATCCGGTCGCAGTTCCACGTTACCGGGCTTGTATACGCCATGAACATTGCCAAAAGCGGCGGCAATGGTAAAGCGCATGCTCACTTTGGAGAGTTGTTCGTAGGCGTAGGCAACTTCTTCGGGTTGGGTGTAGAGGCGGGCGTTATCGATGTCCGTATTATCGACGCCGTCTTCTTCGCCTCCCGTTACGCCGAGCTCCATTTCCAGCGTCATGCCCATCTTTTCCATACGCTCCAGGAATTGTACGCAGGTGGAGACGTTATCTTCCAGCGGTTCTTCCGATAGATCGAGCATGTGGGAGCTGAAGAGGGGGTAGCCACGCGATTCGTAGAACTGTTCTCCGGCGTCGATCAGGCCTTCCACCCAGGGAATTAATTTGCGCGCGCAGTGATCGGTATGCAGGATAACGGTCACCCCGTAGGCTTGCGCCAGTGTATGCACGTGCATGGCGCCCGAAATACCGCCCAGGATGGAGGCTTGGTGGTTATCGTTCTGGAGCCCTTTGCCGGCGAAAAAGGAAGCGCCGCCGTGAGAAAACTGGATCATCACCGGAGAGTTCACCTCGCGAGCCGTTTCCAGAACCGCATTGATCGAGTTAGTTCCAACGACATTGATGGCCGGTAGGGCAAAATTCTGTTCGTTTGCGTAATCAAATAGTTCCTTTACCTCATCGCCGTAGAGCACGCCGGGGCGAAATCGCGTCGTGGTTGCAGTTGCCATAGGTCTTGGTGTTTAACAGATTTTTAGGCTTAGTGTAAAATCTAGTTGCATACCGCCTTGGTGAAGGCGGTAATGCAACGATTGTTTTGGTGTTGGATAGTGTTCAAGCCTTTAAATTACGCCTTTTTCCTGAAGGTATTTTTCGGCATCCAGCGCGGCCATGCAGCCGGTTCCGGCGGCCGTTACGGCTTGCCGGTAAATGCGGTCCTGCGCGTCGCCACTGGCAAAGACGCCCTCGACATTAGTGCGGGTGCTTTTGGGCTCGGTAATGATGTAGCCGGTTTCATCCATTTCCAGCCATTCCTGAAAGATAGAAGTATTGGGGGTGTGGCCGATGGCGACAAAGAAACCTTTAATCGGGATTTCGGATTTTTCCTGGGTATGGTTGTTCATCACGCGTACACCTTCTACTTCCTCTTCTCCCAGAATTTCTTCCGCCTCCGTATTCCAATGTACCACAATATTTTCGGTTTTGAAAACGCGCTCCTGCATTATTTTGGAGGCCCGCATCTCATCGCGCCTCACGAGCAGGTGAACGGTGGGGCACAGCTTAGCCAGGTAACTGGCCTCTTCGGCCGCGGAATCTCCGCCGCCGACCACCGCAACTTCCTGACCGCGAAAGAAGAAGCCGTCGCATACGGCGCAGGCCGAAACGCCCTTGTTGGCCAGCCGTTTTTCGGATTCCAGGCCCAACCAGCGGGCACTCGCGCCGGTGGATATGATGACCGAGCCGGCGTGGATCTCGTGACCACTCTCACCCCACGCCTTGTGGGTGTTGCCGGAAAAGTCCACCTTGGTGATCTTCTCGTACCGTACTTCGGTTCCAAATCGTTCGGCCTGTTTGCGGAAGTCATCCATCATTTGGGGGCCCATAATGCCTTCGGGGTACCCGGGATAGTTTTCTACATCGGTGGTGATCATGAGCTGCCCACCGGGTTCCTGACCGGTATACAGAATGGGATTCATACTAGCGCGGGCTGCGTAAACCGCCGCCGTATAACCGGCAGGACCGGAGCCAATAATTAAGCATGATACCTGTTCTGGTGATGCTGCCATTATCCTTTTCGTTTAGTAGTTCTTGCTGACAAATTTGTTCCGGATTATCCGGTTGCCCAATAACCGTGCAAAAATAAGAATTCTGCCCGCAGTCACGGGTAATCCGGGTTACAATCCAATCAAAAACTACCAACGCCTGATCGAACCAACAAGTTGAAAGCCAAACCCGAAGAAACTCCCAAATTGTTTTACCCGGATGATGCATGAGTTTTTCGTAGGGAGCGGCGCAAATGGTTGCCAGGCCT
>CAYWHT010000693.1:0-2502 GCA_964458135.1 uncultured Saprospiraceae bacterium
GTTCTACCAACACCCTACCCGTAAAGCTTATTGCCAAAAAACTTTCCTTTTTCGATAAAAGCGGTGTCCCACCCAAACGGCCGGATACGATCCGCCGTCTACCGGTTTGGAACCAATCCTCTGAATTGTTGAAGGGAGTCTTCCCCCGGGAAGGCTCCGGGGCAGTTGTTATTGATGAGGCGCGGGAGCCGGGGGGCTCCGCGCCTTTCTAGCTTACTTCAGGGCGGGCAGCATCGGTGCGTTTTTATCCTGGTAGGGCGCCAAATCCTTCAAAATGGTGTCCAATAGTTCGATGGCCTGCAGAATGTAAGGCCCTTTATTGAGCATGACGCAGTCGGCCCGTTGGGCCATCGCGGCGTCGGTAATTTCGGCGCGGGAGGGAATCCCGTATTTGGCGAGGTTTTCCAGTACCTGGGTGGCCCAGATATCCGAAATATGGGCCGCCCGGCACATAAATAGAATTTCTTCCTGCACGCGGCCGATATTATCCCAACCGGTTTCAATAGCGAGATCGCCGCGGGCGATCATCACCCCCAGCGGATGGATGCGCATAGCTTCGAGCAGGATTTCCATCAGATTGTCGTAGCCCCGTTGGGTTTCGATTTTGAGGATGATGCCCAGCCTATTTTTTGCGCCCAGACGTTCAATCTCGTTGATGAGTTCGCGCACGTCGCGCGCGGAATTCACGAAGGAGAAATTGACGACGTCGGCGTATTCGGCGACAAAATTCAGGTCTTCCCGGTCCTTATCGGTTAGCCCGCTGATGTTGAGGCGGCTTTTGGGGAAGTTGACGCCCTTATCCGCCCGCAATTTTCCGCCTTTTGCGGAGGCGTGCGTGATTTCGACCGTAATGGCTTCTGCTCCGGCCTCCCGGATGACGCCCTCGATCTTGCCGTCGTCGAACAATACCTTTTCTCCTTCCCGCAAATCGGGAAATACTTCCGGCAGGGTACAGGAAATATGGGCGATTTCTTCCACCTTTCCCTTTTCATTGACTTTTGCGGGAGCGCCCGGTTCCGGGTTACGGTGCAGGCGCAGACAATCTCCGATATTGAGTACGATGGGTTTTTCCACGGCGGGCAATTCCCCTACCCGGATGGGGTCGCCCTTTTGCTGGTAGTCGCCAAATAACGGCATGCCGGTTTCCAGAAAAGTCGTGCGATCCACTAACCCGTAGTAGCCCTGCTCCTCCTTTTCTTTCACCTGAATGGTGCGTTTTTTATTGCGGGCGTCCCGGAATTCCAATTGCGCATTTTCTTTCAACTTGCCGATATCCGTCGCGCTGATGGGCAGATGCTCGTAGGAGGGATCGGGATGGGGTACGGGCCCCAACCATACCGGCAGGGGTTGAATGATATGCCCTTTGACGCCTTTGGCAGGGCGGTATTTTTTGACTTTGGGACCGGGCTCGAGGGTGCCGGTGCGAATTTTGGGCCCGCCAAGGTCCATCGTAATCTTGACGTGGTTACGCAGCTTTTCCGAAGCCTTGCGCACGTTGGCGATCATCCGTTTCCAGGTTTCGGCATCATCGTGGGCGCAGTTGATGCGGGCGCAGTTCATCCCCTTGGCCACCAAACTGTAAACCATGTGATAATTGTCGGCCGCCTCGGTAGGCAGGGTCACCATAATGCGGGTGCGGCGCCCGTGCGAGCGGTAGCCCAACAAATCTTTGGCGTTGGTTTTGTGCAACTGCTTACTTTTTTTGGCCGACAGGGGGGAGCGCAGCACCTGAACGGGAACCTGATCGAGAAACCCCTTCAGCACCCCGCGGGTCGTCTGCAGGCTGAACATCACGTGAGCTTCAGCCTTGGCGAGGCGCGAAATTCCCAGGTTGCCCAGCCGCTTTTGCAAATCCCGGATATCTTTGGCCCGCATCGCGCGGTAGTGCAACATATTGCGGGCGCTTTTCGCAAAGTTGGAATCCACCTTCTCCAGAGCCTCCCGGTAAGTGTTTTCCATTTCCCGGCCCCGATCGATCATCTCGTCGATGAGGGCAATCATACTGCGAATTTTGTCGAGGTTTGAGGCCATGGTTTTTAGTGGTTAGTGGTTAATTGTTAGCGCCCGTCCTCCTTTGTCGGCCGGGTAGAAACGGCGCCCTTTCTTGAAACTGTTTCAATAAGGGTGTCATCTGATCGGACAAGCCCGGTGTTCAAGGGGGGGGCGAGGCCTCCCTCGCGTGTCCGTATACCCTCTACCTTTTACCAAAATAATCATTCATTCATCAACATCCATTTCCAGCTGTTCCCGCGCTTGCTCCACCACCTCGTCAAACCAGGCTTCCAGGGCCGGATTAGCGCCGCGAATTTGGTCAACGACGAGGACGGCGTTCCTCACGTAGGCCTGTTTTTTTTCCAAGGGCCAATCGATCGGGTAATTCAGGATATCCAGCATATTACTAGCCTTATCGGCGATGCGAATTTTTCGGGCGGGCAGGGACAACTTAGTGGCCCTTTCCACCTGCAGTCGTTTGCGTTCGGCGTGTTCCAGGCGCATATCGTC
>CAYWHT010000694.1:0-2499 GCA_964458135.1 uncultured Saprospiraceae bacterium
GGTAAGCGTACTTGCTACACGGGTACTTGGCGCCGAATGAGATGAATGCGCAATTGCATGGTACTGCTGTTTAAGATAGGGTTTTTACCGGTAAGCGTCTGGGATATTTTGGATATCCTGATTGTGGGGTATTTGATGTACCAGTTGTATAAGCTATTACGGGGAAATATCGCCTTCAATATCTTCATCGGCGTGCTTTTGCTTTACGTGGTCTGGTGGTTGGTCAACCAACTGGACATGGACCTGCTCTCCGCCGTACTCAATCAGATTGTCAATGTGGGGGTGATCATATTGATCATTATTTTTCAGCCCGAGGTCCGGCGTTTTCTCTTGTTTTTGGGGAATACGACTCTGCGTCAGCGGTCCAATTTTCTTGGCCGGATGATTGACCGCAATTTCGAAGGCTCCGAACAGGCGGATTACCACGTCAGCGCTATCCGTTCGGCTTTGTTGCGGATGAGCCGCCGCAAAACCGGCGCGCTAATCGTTCTTGCCGAGAAATTTTCCCTGGAAGGTTTGGTCAATTCTGGAACTACCCTGGAGGCCCACATTAGCGAGCCCCTGTTGGAAAGTATTTTCAACAAGGCGAGCCCTTTACACGACGGCGCCGTCATCATCGTCAACGGTAAAATATTAGCGGCCAGTTGTATTTTACCGGTATCCGAAAGTCAGAACTTGCCCAAGAGCGCTGGGCTGCGCCACCGCGCGGCGGTGGGAATCACCGAAAAGGCCACCGTGGCGGCTTTCGTGGTATCCGAAGAAAACGGCAACATTTCCTATGCCTTTGACGGTCAACTGCGTCGCAAACTCAACGAAGAAGAGCTGACCGAACTGCTGGCCAGGCACCTGAAGTAGCGTAACGGCAAACCTCTTCTCTTTTGTCGCAGCAAAAGGGCTCACGCTTACGGCATTTTCCCGGTAATTTGTATTTTAGGTTTTCCCGAACCCAAAAAAGAACCTTTAATGCAAGAAGTACAAGCCTTTATCCAAAAGAACCGCGAGCGCTTCCTCGAAGAGCTCATGGATTTGTTGCGCATCCCCTCGATTAGTGCAGACCCTGCGCACGGTAATGATGTGCAGACAACCGCCGAAAAAGTAGCGGAGTCGCTACGGGGGGCCGGCGTGGATCACGCGGAAGTATGCCCCACGGATGGGCATCCCATCGTTTATGCCGAAAAGGTCATCGATTCCACTCTGCCCACCGTTTTGGTTTACGGCCATTACGACGTACAACCCCCCGACCCGCTCCATCTATGGGAGTCCGATCCCTTTGATCCTGTGATTCGCAAGACCGAATTGCATCCGGACGGGGCTATCTTTGCGCGCGGCGCCTGCGACGACAAAGGGCAAATGTATATGCACGTCAAAGCTTTCGAAGCGATGAACGCCAACGGAGGCGTACCCTGCAACGTCAAATTCATGATCGAAGGAGAGGAAGAAGTGGGCTCCGAAAACTTGGGGAAATTCTGCGAAGCCAACCAGGAAAAACTCGCCTGTGACGTCATCCTCATTTCGGATACGTCCATCCTGTCCAATCAAACACCTTCCATCACTACCGGTCTGCGGGGGTTGAGCTACGTAGAGGTGGAAGTGACCGGCCCCAACCGGGATCTCCACTCCGGTGTTTACGGCGGTGCGGTGGCCAATCCCATCAACACGCTTTGCCAGATGATTGCCGCCTTACAGGATAAGGATAATCGCGTTACGATACCCGGATTTTACCTCGACGTAGAGGAAGTGCCCGGAGCGGAACGGGAAGCAATGGCCCGGGCGCCCTTCAACGAAGAACGATACAAAAACGATCTGGAAATCGCTTCCGTCAGCGGTGAAAAGGGCTTCACCACCCTCGAACGTTCCACCATCCGGCCCACGCTAGACGTTAACGGCATTTGGGGAGGTTATACCGGGGAAGGGGCTAAGACGGTCCTGCCCTCCAAAGCTTACGCCAAAATCAGTATGCGGCTGGTGCCCCACCAAAACTCCAAGAAGATTACAGATCTGTTCTCTACTTATTTCCAAAGCATCGCTCCGCCCTCCGTCAAAGTAAAGGTAGACTTTCACCACGGCGGCGAACCGGTCGTGGTTCCCACCGATACGCCGGAATACCAGGCGGCCCACCGCGCGATGGAAAAAACCTTTGGCAAGGCGCCCATCCCGCTGCGTAGTGGCGGCAGCATTCCCATCGTGGCCCTGTTCGAGCGGGTGTTAGGGGTCAAGTCGGTGCTCATGGGTTTCGGACTGGATTCCGACGCCATTCATTCCCCAAACGAGCACTACGGGCTGTTTAACTTCTACAAAGGGATCGAGACGATTCCCTATTATTTCCAATACTACGCCGAACTGAAACGGTGATAGTCTTTTTTCCATAGCAACCGCCTAAACCGCCATCTTTTGGAAAGCGGAACGGGGTTGTTTAGAAAGAGCACATAAAGATCCATTGAGTATGAAAAAACGCAGTTTGGTTATTGCATGGGGCTTGCTTTTAGGGACGTTGCCGGT
>CAYWHT010000695.1:0-2498 GCA_964458135.1 uncultured Saprospiraceae bacterium
GTCGGATGTGAGAGGGTTGCAGACTGAGAAGCACCTCTTCAAAAACCGGGTTGTACTCCGCGCCTTTTGTTGGAATGCCGCTAAATCCGAACAAGTTTTAAACAATTAGGACGTACATTTAACGGGCCCACTCTAATATTTAGGATACCTTTAACACTCGGTGGAAGAGGTTCGTCGTTCTAAAAAAAGCGCTGAATTTCAGCCATTCACAAAAAAATAAACAGGAATGAGATACATCATTACTACGGGACTTATGGTATTAACCATTTCAATGGCCTGTGCTCAGGGGCTGGGAGGCTTGCTGGACAAAGCCAAAAAGGCGGTAAACGGCGAAGAAAATCTAACCCAACAGGAGGTGAGCGGAGGCCTGAAAGAAGCCTTGAATGTCGGTCTGAAAGAGGCCGTCGATTTTCTTTCACAAGAGGACGGTTATTACGAAAGCGTCTACAAAATCCTCTTGCCCGAAGAGGCGCAAAAGGTAACCCGCAGGCTCAAATCCGTTCCCGGCTTTCAGAATGTGGAGCAGGAGCTGATTCTACGCCTGAATCGCGCTGCCGAGCTGGCCGCCGGGAAAGCCACTCCCATCTTCACCGGCGCTATCAAGCAGATGACTTTCCGCGACGCCATGGATATCTTACTGGGAGAACCTGACGCCGCAACCCAATACTTACACCGCGCCACCTACGATTCACTCTATTCGGAGTTCAATCCGGTCATCGTGCAATCGCTCGACGAGGTCAACGCCCGCACTTACTGGAAAAAGGCCACAACGGCCTACAATAAGTTGCCCCTGGTAAAGGAAGTTGAGACCGAACTGGATGCCTACGTCACCGCCAAATCGCTGGAAGGACTTTTCGGACTGGTGGAGAAAAAAGAGGCTGTAATCCGCGAGAATGTGAATGCGCGCACGACGCCGCTGCTGGAGAAGGTGTTTGCGCGGCAGGATGAGTGAGTTGGTAGTTGGCGAGGGGGCAACTTGTTGTAGGCCGTTGTGGCTCACCGTTTATCGGCCTTACAACCTCCGGATATCCGCCCCCAGTTTTCGCAGGCGTTCATCGATATACTGGTAGCCGCGATCGATCTGGTGGATATTGTAAATGACGCTCTTTCCTTTGGCGGAGAGCGCGGCGATGAGCAGGGCGACGCCGGCCCGGATGTCGGGGGAGCTCATTTCGATGCCGCGCAGTTGGTGGCGGCGATTCAGTCCGATGACGGTGGCCCGGTGGGGATCGCAGAGGATGATCTGCGCCCCCATATCGATCAATTTATCCACGAAAAACAGGCGGCTTTCAAACATTTTCTGGTGGATCAGTACGCTTCCTTTGGCTTGGATGGCGACGACCAGGACGATGCTCATCAGGTCGGGGGTAAAGCCCGGCCAGGGGGCGTCGTAGATCGTCATGATGGAACCGTCGATGAAGGTTTGGATCTCGTATTCTTCCTGGGGAGGCACCCGGATGGAGTGGTTGTCCTGTTCCAGCTGGATGCCCATGCGTTGGAATATCCGGGGGATGTTGCCCAATTCGGGCAGCTCGATGCCTTCGATGGTGATGTCGGATTGGGTCATAGCGGCCAGCCCGATAAAGCTGCCCACTTCGATCATGTCGGGTTGGAGGCGGTGTTCGGCGCCGCCCAGGCTTTGCACGCCCTCGATGCGCAGCAAGTTGGAGCCGATGCCGGAGATGCGGGCGCCCATGCGGTTAAGCATGCGGCACAGCTGCTGCACGTAGGGCTCACAAGCCGCATTGTAGATGGTGGTTAGCCCGTCGCCCAGCACGGCAGTCATGACGATGTTGGCCGTGCCGGTGACCGAAATTTCGTCCATGAGCAGATCAGCGCCCGTCAATTGGTGAGTGAGCACGTTGTAGATGTCGCGATCGGGATCGTATTGAAATTCCGCGCCGAGTTGTTCCAGGGCCAGAAAGTGGGTGTCGAGCCGGCGGCGGCCGATTTTATCGCCGCCCGGTTTGGGCAGGAAGGCCCGGCCGAAACGCGATAACAGGGGGCCGATGAGCATGACCGAGCCCCGGATGCGCCGCGCATCGCGCCGAAAGTCATCGGAGTCAAAAAAGTCCAGATTGATGTTGGCGGCCCGAAATGTGTAGCAATCCGAATTTTGCTGCCGGACTTCTACGCCGAGGCCCTTAATGAGTTCGATAAGCAGATATACATCCCGGATAGCCGGCACGTTGGAAACGGTGATGGCTTCCGAACTCAGCAGGGTGGCGCAAATAACTTGCAGGGCTTCGTTTTTGGCGCCCTGCGGCCTGATCGTGCCGCTGAGCGGTGCTCCGCCGTATACTTCAAAGGCATCCTGTGATGACATGATACTCGTGGGTTGGTTTTACAAAGGCCAAAGGTAAGGAATCAACCACAAGCACGCTTTATAGTTCGCCCATCCAAAATTTGTGATAGTGTCCGAAGCGCTAGCGCTTCGGGCACTAAGTATAGTCTGACAACTCAGGATTTGTGAAAATATGACGCCGCTATTTTTTCGG
>CAYWHT010000696.1:0-2497 GCA_964458135.1 uncultured Saprospiraceae bacterium
CAAATGGTCTTATTACAATTAATTGTTAGCCTGTGTTTTGGTGATAATATCAAAAACGACTCGGTTTATTCCTCTAACGTTATTGATGATCTCACTGGACACCTCGGCCAGGAAATCGTGCGGCAGCCGGCTCCATTCGGCGGTCATGCCGTCTTTGGAATTGACCGCGCGCAGGGCCACCGCTTGTTCGTAGGTGCGTTCGTCTCCCATTACGCCGACTGATTGCACGGGAAGCAAAACGGTTCCCGCCTGCCAGACGCTATCGTAAAGACCAGTTTTCTTTAAATGCCCGATGAAGATGGCGTCGGCTTCCTGGAGCAAGCGCACCTTTTCCGGGGTGATGTCTCCCAGAATGCGAATAGCCAGCCCCGGTCCCGGGAACGGATGGCGACCGACAATCGACTTGGGCAATCCCAGTTCCGCGCCTACCCGGCGTACTTCGTCTTTGAAAAGCATGCGCAAGGGCTCCACCAATTTAAGGTTGAGCCGGTCGGGAAGCCCCCCTACATTGTGATGGGATTTGATGGTCACCGATGGGCCGTGCACGGATACCGACTCGATGACATCGGGATAAATGGTTCCCTGCCCCAACCAGGCGATGGCCCGGTCTTCCTTTTCCAATTTAATGCCTTCCGCTTCAAAAACCTCTATAAAGGTACGACCGATAATTTTACGTTTTTCTTCCGGATTCGCCACCCCCCGCAATGCCGCGTAGAATTTATCTTTAACATCCACCCCTCTTACATTCAGCCCCAAACCCTCGTAGGAAGCTAATACTTCCCGGAATTCATCCTTGCGCAATAAGCCGTTATCGATAAAAAAGCAGATCAAATTCTTGCCGATCGCGTGGTGCAGCAAAGTTGCCGCCACACTGGAATCCACCCCACCCGACAATCCCATCAGTACGTGATCGTCTCCGATTTTCTCGCGCAGCGCAACCGTGGTTTCTTCTACGAAAGAAGCCGGCGTCCACTCCCCGCTGCAGCCGGCAATATCCAGGGCGAAGTTTTTCAGGAGGGTTTTCCCGTCCAGGGTATGCGTGACTTCCGGGTGAAATTGGATGCAGTAGACGGGGGCGTCGAAGGCGTTTTCCCTGGCCCGGAAGGCGGCAATGTCGATCCATTCCGTTCCCGCGAGCAACTCGAATTGCTCGGGAATTTCCATGATGGTGTCTCCGTGCGACATCCACACCTGGGAGCCTTTGGGTATCCCCTTGAGCAATTCATCAGCCTGGTAGATGCGTTCCAGGTTAGACTTGCCGTATTCCCGTTTTTGGGAAGCTTGCACTTTGCCGCCGTAGTGATGGGCGATGTACTGCGCGCCGTAGCAAATACCCAAGACCGGCACCTTGCCGATAAAGGCGGATAAGTTGGTTTTCAGGGCATTATCGTCAATGACCGAAAAAGGGCTTCCCGAAAGAATAACCGCTTTGACGGTGTCGTCCATGTCCGGCAACTTATTAAAGGGAACGATCTCACTATAAACATTGAGCTCTCTGATCCTTCGGGCGATGAGCTGCGTGTATTGTGAACCAAAGTCCAGGATGACAATCTTTTCCTTCATGTCGCAAATATAGTGGGTCTGCGGGGAAGTTTTGCATGATTGGCCGGTTTTGCCCTACTCCAGGTAGAGATCGAATTCCACGCGGCGGTTGATTTCCCGGCCTTCCTTGTATTTGTTATTAGCGATGGGGCGTGATTCTCCGTACCCCTGGTATTCGAGGCGGGTAGGGCTAATCCCTTTGGAGACGATGTAATCATAGCACGACTTGGCGCGCTCCTCGGACAGTTTTTGATTCGGCCGCCGACTGCCGATGCTATCGGTATGGCCGCTGATTTTGAGTTTGTAATCGGGGTAACGGCGCATAATTTGCACGATGCGATCCAGGATGGGCTTGGATTCCTCGCTCAGCCGGGTGCGATTACTTTCGAAGCGGATGGCCTGGGTGGCGAAGTCGAGGGTTTCCCGGTCTTTCTGCTCGATCTCCGGGCAACCTTTATTATTCGGGATGCCGGGGGTTTGCGGGCAGCGGTCTTCCGAATCCATTACCCCGTCTCCGTCCAGATCCGGACAGCCCTGAGTGCTCCGGGGTCCGGCCACTTTGGGGCACCGATCGGCATCGTTGGGCAAACCGTCGCCATCGCCATCGGGACAGCCCCCCATTCTTGCCGGTCCCGGCTGATCGGGGCAACCGTCGCGATCATCGACGACGCCATCCCCGTCGCGATCGGCGGCCGGGCAACCCTCATTATCTTGCGGGCCCGCCACTTCCGGGCAGCGATCTTGCGGATCGGCAACGCCGTCTTGGTCGGAATCTGGACAGCCTTTCAAGGCGCGCTCCCCAACCTCATCCGGGCAGTGATCCTCGGCGTCCACTATCCCGTCGCCATCCGTGTCCGGACAACCATAGGTGCTTTCCAAACCCGCGGTAAAAGGACATAAGTCTTCGTCGTCGGCAACCCCATCCGCATCGGTATCCACCACTTCGGTTTCCTCC
>CAYWHT010000697.1:0-2495 GCA_964458135.1 uncultured Saprospiraceae bacterium
GTAAACCTTCCCCGCAAAGCTATGCCGGTTGGGTTTGAGGGTAATATCGACGGCTTATTCGCCCAGCTGACGGAAGTATCCGTCCTCCGCCGGGACGACCTCAGCGCTGAGGTCGTAGTACTCATCTGACCAGCTGCGCAGGTAGGGGCGCAAGTCATCGGGTACGCGCTGGTAGCGTACGCGCGATAGGTAAGCGGGGAAACTCGTTTTTTCGGAAACCAGGTATTGCCCGAGTACCTGGTAAACTTCACCCGCGCCCCCTTCATTGCCCCGGATATCGACCACCAGATTGGGGATGCCCCTGGCTTTTAATTCGCGGAAAGCGTCTTTGAGGAAGGCTTTCCAATCCATCTCCATTTTCCAAACCACGAAGGTGCCCAGCCGCAGGTAGGCGAGCTGGTTGTTGAGCAGTTTAAATTCCCATAAATCTTCGTACTGCTTGGAGATGGCGCCGTAGCGCTGTTCGAGCAATTCCGCCCGCGCCTGGGAGGTGACGGCGGCCACCCGGGTCGTAGAGCTTTGGCTTTCGCCGAAAGGGCGGTATTCCAGTGCAAATTGACCGTTTTCCGGCGGAAACATCAAGGGGAAGTAAATGTCAAAAGGCTCGAAATCCCCGTAACCCTGGACCTCCAGGCCTTTCGCGCGCTTGCCGTCGTTGCCGCCGTCGGCTTTGACCAGTTGGCTGAGCGCCCGCAGGATCGTTTGGGTAGCTAGACCGTTGATAGCTGTAATTTCCGTACCGCGGGTCAGGCGGTCCTCCCCGGAAAGGTTTTGGGTCAGGATCATCCGGTCGTCGATGATGCGAAAGGTGAAGGGCAGCTTGTCCTGACCGAGGAAAAGGAGCTGTTCCACCACGTCGCTTTGGTTGTAAAAGTTGGCGTAGGTGTGGCCACAGCGTATTCTGGCTACCAGGCGCGAGATGAGCAGGTAGGCTTCCGACAGGGGGATTGCCTTCCGCGCTTCGAGTTGCTGGCTGGCTGCGGCAAACCATCCGGCGACCTCCTCCGGCCGGGCGTAGCGGTAAAGACCGGGATGGAGAGCAGTCATTGCCCGCTCTAGCAGGTCGAGGTCTTTGATGAGGTCTTGCGGATCCAGGCTTGAAAAAGCCCGGCGAACCGCTTCGGGAAGGGGCTCGGCGACGTCCCAGCGGCTGATGGGAAGTTTTTGCTTGCCGGGAGAGAGGAGCAAAAAGCGATTCTCCTGTCTCGCCAGCTCCCAGGTTTCCTCTCCGTAAATGAATTTATATTCCAGTACCCTATTGTCATTGCTTTCCGGGAATCGGACCCATCCGGTGTAAATGCCGTCCTGATCTTCGTCGCGCAGGGGAGTGGTCTGTTCCCAGGAAAGGGGAGCAATATTGCCCCGGATGCCGATGGGATTCGCCGAAGCGGCCTCATCTTCGAGGGAACGCATATCGAGCCGGAAAAGTATTTCCGTGCCGGAAGCGGACTGCGCCAGAGCGCTATTCGGCGAAAGCCAGACCACTGTCAGAATTAAGCTAAAAACCAGGAGGCGACCAATTGTCATCATCATTTTGATTGAATTTAAAATGTGGGTGAATAGGACCGCAAAGTCAGATAAATCCGCGTATGGAGCGTCGCAAATCATCATTTAAGGCGGCTCAAATTACGATTTGAGCTGGCTATGGACTTGTTTGGCGAATTCGCTGGGCGACATACCGGCGTGTTTGCGGAAGGCGCGGTTGAAGGTGGCTTTGGAGTTGAAACCGTTTTCGAGGGCAATACCCAGTAAGGTGAGTTGCCGGGAATCTGCTCCAGCCAATTGTTGCTTGACGGCCGCTACCCGCCGGGCATTGATAAAGTCATTAAAATTCTGCCCGAAGCCCTGGTTGATCACCTTGGATAAAGTGGCGGGTGGGAGTTTAAGCGCTTTGGCCAGCTCCTGCAAACTGAGGCTGGGGTTGAGATAGGCCCGGTTTTCGGTGACGTGTCGCTCTACCTTTGCTTTGAGGCGATCGATTTCCGGGATTTCGGGTGGGAGGTCCTCGGCTACCTGGCTTGGAGCTTCCGGTTGAAACTCGAGCATGACCGGAATATTCGTCGTACCGGAATACCCCGCAATGCTGAGGTAGTAGATTAGGACGGCGATCAGGAAGTAACTCAACCAAAACTCTTTGTATTCCAGGACCGTCACCCATTCGTCGACGGCCGCGATAATCAGCACGGCCGTTATGCCGATCACGACGGCTACCAGCAGGTTCCGCAGCCAGGTGAACTCGATGGGGGGCGTATCCGAGAAATTCTGCCGGATGTAAGTGCGGTAGCGGCCATAGTTTTTGATGGCGAGATACAGAAAATAGTAGCTCCAGATGATGTTGAAGGCGGTGCTATCCAGGATGGGCAGGCCGATTTGACCGTAGGGCCCCTTGGTGTTGTAGAATTCCGTCAGCGGCCTGCCGTTGATCCACTTTCCGATGACGATATCGGCGGTAAAGGCGTAGAAATAAAAGCCGAGAATCACCATCCCGGGTACGA
>CAYWHT010000698.1:0-2485 GCA_964458135.1 uncultured Saprospiraceae bacterium
TCCAGCCCGGCGATGGAAGTGGGCGTATATCCCTGGGTTTGCGGCGACTCCGGAACCTGAATCACGCCATTGATAAAATCCGTGAAGTGCGAGCTCAAGGCAACGGTCTGCTTATGATCCGCCATCAGCGTATCGAGGGGCAGGGCGATCCACCGGCGCCGGTCTTCATCGAAGTAAAAGGTGCGCACGTCCTTTTCGGTGTATCCGGCGGGGATAAGGCTGGAATCGTACTCCATGCGCAGCCGAACGGGTGTATGGAAGCGCGTGCCGTCGGGTAGCAGTCGAAAGCCGGCCTTGCCGGGGGTGACGTTGATCAGGTCGACGGGCAAGGGCGGTAAATCGCGGAGACGCAGCGGAGCAATGGCAATAGGTGTTGGGGCCGCCAGGCTGCCGCCGGGAATCGATAGGGAGAGGCCCGCTGCTTCCAGCAAGACCGGTTGCCCCGGCAATACCCACCGGCGGGTTGGCGAACCATTGGATTGATAAGGCAATCGCAAATCGGCAACGGCTTGGGGTTGGAAGGTCCAGCTCCGTCGAAACGGCTCCCGGCCGGGAAGCCGGGCCGTCACCGCAATATCCCAGGGGCCGGTTACGCTCCGGGGTTTTTCCAGTAAAATCTCGAACTGTCCGTTTTGCTGGTCCACGGGATGCCCGTTGACTTGGATCGTAGCCTGAGGACCTCTATTTCCGGGAATCATCCCACGCACGTAAACCTTATCTCCGTAATACACCCTTTCCGGGTTTAACAGTACAATGGAGGCTGCTTCCTTTAAGACCCGGCGTTCGATCGTGATCTGCAGATTGCTGACCGCAATGAGGGGGTATTGCTCACCGGGTGCGTGGAACCGCAAAACGTTTTTACCGGCCCGCAGGGATTGGGGGTTCAGGCGTTCCGTTTGGACTCCCCCCTTTTCCCGGCGATTGACCAGATACCCGCCCATCGTGCGCTCGTCGTTGATGCTACGGATGACGGCCGTGAAATCTTGCACACCTTGCAAACGGTAGGTGAGCCGAACGATATCCGTAGGGGCGGGTGGTTTCGGAATGTTAAAATGAAAGATATTGTCCTCCGGTCGGTCTACCGGATGATGTTCGTTAACACCGATCCGGCCGGAGGAAAAATCCGGGTAATAAACCTCCATCGGGGCGGATGATTTGTCGGGCGCAGGAGCCGCCGGGAACCGCTGAACGCGGTTTGCTTGTTCGACGATCTTTGCGGTATCGACTCTGGGAATAGCGATGTCTTTCGGCGTTGCGGCTTCCCAACTGCCCAGCTGACTCAAGATGATCCAAAGAATGGAAAAGACCTGCGAATACATGGGCTATCGTTTTTAGGATTGGACGATTAGGCGAATGGTGCGGGTGGAGGTACTGGTTTTCAATTGCACCAGATAAATCCCTGAGGTGCGTAGGATTCCGGTAAATTGGTACAAAGACCGGCCGGATTGCCGCTTGCTGAGGACGGCCCGGCCCAGGGCGTCATAAACGCGCATTTCCACGGGTTGCGGCTCGTACAATTGGACGTTGACACGGAAGGCGTTACCGGAATAGACGGGGTTGGGCAAGGCTTCCACATTGGCGAAGGCATTGCCCTGCGGTTTTTCCACCGCAAAGGCGTGGTGACTGACGCACCCACCGGCAAACAGAGTAAGCCGGTAGCGCCCCGACTGCCGGATTTCGGCGACCGCGCCGTTGTGGTGGTAGCCTTGCGGACCGCGCCATTCATACCGGTCGACCGGACTGCGGTCAGCCGGGGTGGCATCCAGCGAAAGCTGCTGCTGACCGGTCAAAACGTAGCGGTCCGCCAGCTCGATAACCGGCCCTCCGGCGGATTCGAGAAACAAGTCTTCCCGGTACTGTCGACCGTCGCGATCCGTTACCCTCAACTCGTAGCTTCCCGTTTCCAGGTCCGGAAACACCAACAGAGGATCCAGTTCGTCGGCGCTTAAGGTTACCGTTCTTATTGCGGGGCCGGAGAGCGTTACCCGGTAGGGTGGCCGGCCCCCCGCCACTTTTAATTGGATTTGGCCGGAAGCAACCCTTCCGCAATCGGGCAGCCTTAGTGTGGCGTGGGCCAGCAAGGCCGGGGCTTTGGCGATGGTAAAGGTCGCCTGGCCATTGCCTTTCGCCCCCCAGCGCATGCCCTCGACGATCAGCTGCCGGTTCCGGTAGAGAAACGGATAGTATTCGACCTCGGCAGCCGCAAACCGCTCATCTCCACGGTAATTGACCACCAGCCAGTACTGTTCATCGCCGGAAGGGCGGTCGATGATGGCGCTGGGGTCGTATTGCAATGAAGTGGGCATGGCGCCGATTTCACCGGTGATTTGCACGCGCCAGCTGCGTTGCAGGCGCAGGGGTTGCCCCATTTTTTTGGGTTGCCATTGACCGGACCGGCCGTTATCACCCCATAGGAGAAAGCTGCGGTCGGGTATGGTGGTGCGGGACGAAGCGGCACTATCGATTCCGATGACCAGCTGCCCGG
>CAYWHT010000699.1:0-2483 GCA_964458135.1 uncultured Saprospiraceae bacterium
GGCGGAAAAAGAGCAAGTCAGAATTCACAAATTTTGGGTTGTCAGACTATAATTTTCACCCCGTCCAGCAATACGCAGGATTTATTTTATCAGATTCGGTACCCTCCTAACGCCCTTTTCCCAACCGCGTCGGAAACCTTATGGGCGCTTCAGCATTTCTTTGGGTTTTCTCCCCAGTGATTTTTTCTTGGAAAACCGGTCTGTCGGCCGGTTTTAAAACTGATCCTATGGAACTCACGCCCCACCAAGACGCGGCTTACCAACAAATGCAGGCTTTTGTGCATTCCGACGCCCAGCAGGCTTTCATTCTGCTGGGGTACGCGGGCACGGGAAAGACGACCCTGCTCGCCCGGCTGACCGACTGGCTGGCGGAGATCGATCGTCCTTTCCGCTTGCTCGCTACAACGGGCCGCGCCGCCAAGGTGCTGCAAAATAAAACGGCCCGGGAGACCGGTACGGTGCACGGCTCCATCTACGCCTTTGACAACGTGATGGGCGAAGAAGTGAAGGCCGGAAAGCAACTGCAACTCAATTTCCAACTGCGATCCAATGAGCGGGTACACCCCGACACGGTCTTCATCGTCGATGAGGCCTCCATGATCACCCACGAACTTTCCCACGCCAAACACAGCGCTACCTTTGGCAGCGGTAGCCTGCTTAACGACTTCATCGCTTTCCTGGATGGGCGCAAGGTGGTCTTCGTTGGTGACCCCTGCCAGTTGCCGCCAGTGGCTGATAACCCGTTATCTTCTGCCTTGAGTACTGGCTTCCTCCGGCAAAACTACGAGATCGAAGCCCAAAGCGCCGAATTACAGGAGGTCATCCGGCAGGGCGCCGATAGCGAGATCCTCGACCTGGCGGGTCACTTTCGCCGGGATATCCTGGACCGGCGATTCGTCAAATATCCGAAAGTACGCGCGCCCAGCGGGCGCAATGCCTCCCTGCACTACGATTACAACGAGTTACTCAAAGCGTACGTCCGGCGCATTCGGAACCAAAATTACGCCGAAGCAGTCATGATCGGCCATTCCAACTACCAGATCGCCGGGCTCAACCGCCAGATCCGCAACATGCTCTACGACCACTGGGAACTCCAACCCCGCGAGCTGCTGCTGGTCGTCCAGAACAGTTACAACGTCGCCCTCGCTAACGGCGATCAGGTCATCCTGGAGGAGGCCGGCTTCGACAGCAAGCGGGCGGGCTTCGTCTTCCTGCGCGTCAAAGTGCGCGCCCTCTACAACGACGAGCTCTACGAAACCCTGCTGATCCGCGACCTGCTCTACAACCAGCGGGCGGGCCTCACCTCCGAAGAGGTGCAGCGCCTGATGATCGATTTTGATCAGCGGATGAAAAAGAAGGGCTTGCGCCGCAATACCGAAGTCTACCTCAAAGCTATTCGCAGCGACCCCTACCTCAACGCCCTGCGCTGCAAATTTGGCTACGCGCTGACCTGCCACAAAGCGCAGGGCGGTGAATGGCCCGAAGTATACCTCAACCTCTACAAATCGGTTTACGTACTGCGTGACGAGGCCCTCTACCGCTGGTTCTACACTGCCCTGACCCGGGCTAGGGAGCACCTCCACCTCAATGACGGCTGGTGGGTGCACGGCTTCGACCGGCGGCGGGCCCGGAAACGACCGCGCTTCGCCTCGGGAAAAAAGGACGGGCGCTAAGCCGTCGGGGCCCCGAGGGCAAGGACGGTCGGCGTCTTCAGCCCGCCGGGGAACACCCTAACGGTCGATGCGAGAGGCTGCAAAGCGGAACGAAAGAGCAGGCCAAAGGGTAAAATCCAAAACAAGCTTTAAATCAATAATACAACAACCCTCATGCATCTCGTCCTCAACTCCTACGGCGCCTCCCTGCAACAACATCAGGGACGCTTCCTGATCCGCACCCAGGAAGGGCAGGACCATATCGCGCCCGAGAAGGTGCGCACCATCTCTATCAGCAAAGGGGCGCGGGTGAGCTCCGACGCCGTCCTGCTGGCCGTCAAGCACGAGATCGACCTGCTTTTTGTCGACGGCAAGGGGATGCCTCAGGGTCGGGTATGGAGCATCAAGTACGGCTCGGTAGCCACCATCCGCAAGAACCAGGTGGAGTTTATTTTCTCGGCCAGGGCCGTGGAGTGGGTCAGGGAGTTGCTGACGTACAAGATCGACACCCAGATCGCGGTGCTACTGTCGGTCGACCAGGTGGAAGAAGCGGTGGAACGACAAATCCAGCGGGCCATCAACGCCCTTGAAGACCACAAGCAAAAGATCGCGAAGGTGGAAGGAGAGGTAATTTCCGATGCGGCCCCCAGCCTTCGGGGCTGGGAAGGGGCGGCTACGCGCCGTTATTTTGGGGCCCTCGCCGCCTGCCTGCCCGCCACCTATGCTTTCGAGGGGCGCAGCCAGCACCCGGCGACCGATCCCTTCAATGCCCTGCTTAACTACGGTTACGGCATGCTTTACGGTAAAGTGGAAGGGGCGCTGATCAAGGCG
>CAYWHT010000700.1:0-380 GCA_964458135.1 uncultured Saprospiraceae bacterium
CGCCTGTGTTGTTCACTTGCACGGTCACACTACCGGAAGTGCAATATCCGGGTGGATTTACAGTTGTAAGGTCCCAGTCCAATTCCGCAGAGCCTTCTACTACATTTACCCGTACCGATTCAGTGACCCGCCGGTCGGAGCACAAAATATTATTTGCGCACCCAAATCCCACCGAGAAGACGCCCGTCCCCCCTTCACAATCTTTGATTTGAACTGTTTCCTCTATCCGCAATGGACCGTCTTGGTTATCAAAAACCCCATTCCCATTACCAAAAGAATCAAAGTAATCCTCGTCAACGCGCAGCGCCGTGGTTCCGTCCGATAAAGTAACCTCCGACAAAAAAGAGCTGCGGCCCAGGATTTCCGTTCCGGTGCTGCCC
>CAYWHT010000700.1:390-2480 GCA_964458135.1 uncultured Saprospiraceae bacterium
ACATAAACCTGATAAATCTCTCCGATGCTTACGGCTGAGACTTCAATCGACCGGGTGAATATCTCGTTGAAGCTCCCGGAAAAGTTGAGATTATTGGTGGAAATAATGCTCAATGCGGGAATTCTGACATTCAGATTTTCGATGGTGATCTGGTGAGATTGCCCGCCGTAGTCCAGATCAACAAGTATGTTGTTACCACCCGCCTCCAAATCACAGTTGGACTCGACTTCAAACGTAAATGTTTTGCTAGAGAAGGCGTCAAAAGAAGGGATGGAAAAAACCGGATTCGATGCATCGCTATTATCCGACAGATCTATTCCAGACTGACTATTGGCTATCCATGATACGCCTTTCGGCAGATCAAAGGCCAGCTCGACATCCGAAAAATTGGTAGCTCCTTCGTTTTCCATTGCGAATTCGAGCAGCGTAGGTTCAGCGCAGGGGCTCAGCTCGGGGGAAACGGTCATGTTCAGCTTTAAATCGCCATTTGCCGCCTTGGGTGCATTCTTTGTTTGCGTAAGGCAACCGGCGCGATCGGTCAGAGCAACCGAATCCTGGAAGAGCGCCAGGCAAATGAAGAGCGCAAGAAATCCGGTTATGCAGGTAAATTTGGGGTTCATAAAACAGGTAATTAAATGCTTTGAACGTTGAGCTTGCGAGTAATATCCGCTATTGTAGATTTTCAGATGCTATTACCCTGTTAGGTTTCTGATAGGGTGATAGTATTTGGATTGCCTTTTTCTCGATGCGATGTGGATATATAGTCCGCCAATCCAATAAATGGATAAAACTTAGTGCATAATCATGGATACGATTAAAGTAATTTTACCCTACTATTCCCTCAAATAACAAAGGTTATCAGTGAAGTGAGTTTTTTATTTGATAGGTATGTTTTGAGCGTCAATCATGTCAGGGAAAAAAGGTGCCCCACTCTACAATTTGCCCATCCTCATCCAACCGAAACGCAAGTCTTTCCTGAAGGAGAACCGCCAGGCTACCCCGAATAAAACTTACCCAAATGATTCGTGTTTCGGGGTATGCTTCATGTAGGTCTTCTCTGGAATCCCCAATGCTCACTTTTTGTTGTGGTGAAAAAGTTCTCTTTTTGAGCAATTGATACTTGTGCAACACATCCTCGGCGGTACGGTAACTAAAAATATCGGATTGAGCTTTTTCGTCCCAATAAAAAAACTCCTGCACCAACGGGCCGTCCTGATAAACGACGACTTCTTCTTTCGGATTAACCGGTCGGTATTCCATCAACTTTACATCATCAATCCTATATCGGTAGGGTTTCCTGGTAGGCTGCTGGTTGATGGGCGGCCGAGCGCCCAATAGAATATCAAGATTTTGCTGGGCAAGCGCTTTCATCACTCGATCCTTTGACTGGCGGTTCACCCTTTCGAAAGCGCTCCTTGCTGCTGGGTCATTATTATCCCGAGCAGCCATAATACCCCGCAACATAGCCCTACCTATGGGCGCTTTTCTTTTTTCTTTTAGTGTATTGAGTACAGACTCCGCTCTAGCTCGTTTGTTTTTCATTTCGTAAGCACAAGCCAAATTGAGCAAGGCCGGAGCGTAAGATCGTTTTTTACCGATGCCGTTACGAAGATTTACAATTGCACTGTCAATAAGTGCTTCCCGGGAAAATCCGGTTGGGGCCCGGAAAAGCGAACGATTATCGATGATAAAGGGATACCTGAAAGCACGCTCTTGGTTGGGATCTCTTAGACGCTGGGCCGCCCTTAGTTGAGCAGCGCCCAAATTTTGGTAAATCTCCGGATATGGCAGTGTTTGCAATAAGTAAGTATAGCATCGGATTGCTTCCGCAAAACGCCCGGTGGCCGACAAATAATGACTGAGATGTAACATGTTGCTGTACAACTCCGCCTTTCGGCAGGCGAGCAACCCGCTATTTTTGCGTTCCTCCAAAGATGGATAATTCGGAAGATCCTTATCTTCCAGATGGTAAGCTCGGTAAATTCGTTCAAGAAGCTTCGGGACCACTGAGTACGATTCAAAGTCGGCAAGGTTGGCAAAAAAAGCTCCATGTACATAGGCAAGACTGTTGCATCACTAGGCAATAACAT
>CAYWHT010000701.1:0-2476 GCA_964458135.1 uncultured Saprospiraceae bacterium
AAGCTAAAAAGAGCAAGTCAGAATTCACAAATTTTGGGTTGTCAGACTATAAATCATCCGAAAGTTCAACAGGCCCTAAATCTTGGAGCCATCAGAACTTGACGGTTTTTATTAATTGCACGGACTATTATCAAAGGTAAAAAAGATATTTATGCCCATTGCATTGAAACGCCTCCTGGCCACCGTCCTTTTCGCCGACATGGTCGGCTATTCCCGGCTCATGCACGAAAACGAAAGCGAGGCTATTCGAGCCCGGCAAAAAAGCGATCAACCACTAATCCGGAACAAGATAAAATCAAACTGGTGCCGGTTCTCCAGGCTGCCGGCGGGCGGATTGGGGATAAAGTAACGCTGGATATAGCCGGGATCGAACAGATAGCTGTACCGCACCCCCAGATCAATTTCCAGCAGGCGGAAGGCGCGGATATCGAAGCGCAATTCGAAGCCGAGGGATTCGATTTTGGTATCCTGCGCCAGGAAGGGTGGGAAGGGAGGCGCGTTGTAATTACCGTTGTCATAGAAGATATTGCCCTTGATGCGTTTGATGAAGGCCGCTGGCCCCAGGGCAATGTCGGGGTGGGCGATGGGAAAGCTGTAGTTCAATCCGATTTTGGTGATGCCGTTGGTCAGGAAAGCGTCGTAACCGCGGGGGTAGAAGAAAAGGTCGGGAAATTGGTAATTATCAAGCAATTCCTCTTCCTGGTGCATGATGGTGAAGTAGAAGCCGTGGTTACGCAAGATGCCTGGCAGGAAGAAATCCGCCCGTCCCAAAAAGGCGCTGCCGATGGTATTTTCGCCGCCCATGGTGGTGCGGTAGCGCAAATTGAGGTTGAAGCCCAGGCGAGGCACGACGTGTTGGCGGGCCATGCGTTGCAGGGCCTGGAAAGAGAAGCGCAAATCAAGGGTTTGGAAATTTTCATCGATCAGGGGCTTATTGAACAGATGGTCGAAGAAACGCACCCGGTCGAGCCTCAGGGTGAAAGTGTCGCGGGCATTGGGCTCCAGGAAGGTTTCTTCGGTATCGGCGGAAATGTGGTGAATGCCCGCGCCGATATTCATGGAATTGACGAAGCTGCCGGCCGTCAGGTTGAGGGGAATGTCGAAGCCGAAAAAAGCGTCGTTTTCTACCCATTCCTCCACGTAGAAGTTAGTTGTGAGTACCGAGTCCCGGATCAGGGAGAAATTAAATTGTTCGCTGGAGCGATGCGCGCGGCGGTACCCGCCGGTGAGCACGGGAAAGATGCCGGCGTACCGCAGCCGCCCGATCGTGGTCCATTCCCGTTCGTTGATATTATAAAACCCTCCGATATCGGTCGACATGTTGCTCAGCTTATCATCTGACAATAATTGCATGCCGTAAACCGGGGGGCTAAGGTAGGGCAGCAGGCTGTGCGGGTTGATGAGGTGGCGCCAACTTTTGTAATCGCGGGTTGGAAATTCGCGTTCGGGAACCTTATCCACGATGGTTCCGCCCTCCTGCCCGGCCAGCACTTCATCGTAGGAAAGCCCCTGGTAGGTTCCCGGGATCGCGTAAGCTTGCCACTTTAAATCTTCCAGGGAGGCTTCTTGCAGGTTGTACCCCTGGGGATCGAATTCGCTGTAGAGCAGGCGTTGACCGTCTCTGGAAACCGAAGGTTGAAAGGCCCCCAAAAGGGAAGAAGTGAGTTGATAGAGCGAATCCTTAGCGGTATGGACCGCAAAGATGTTGTTGATGCCGGTATAAGCCGACGAAAAATAGACGTAATCGCCCCGCGGGAAAGGGTGCGATAGTTGGTGGGGCGCAGAAGGGGTTAATAATCGCTCGTTGCCCGTCCTCAGGTCAATTAACTTCAAAAAGGATTCTTCCTGCCGGTTGGCTACGACCACTATCTGTTGATCGCCTTCCAACCAACGCGGGTAAGCGTAATGCGTGTCTTCGGGAACGGGAATACGGCGGATGACCTCTCTTGTTTCTACATCCAGAATGTGCAAGGCTTCCCGGAGATCTTCTCCCACTTCTACCGCTACGATCCGGTCGGCGCTGTGGGAGAGGTCCGGAGCAAAGTAGCGGGAATGTCCGGTTATTTTAGATTTGTAAGCGGTGGCGAGGTCGTAGATTTTGATGATGGAGTAACTTTCGTTACCCCAGCGGGGGTGGAAGCTGCGTTCCGCCCAGCAAATCCGGTTTTCGGAAACGGAAAGGGTGGCGTCGGGCGGAGCATCCCGGAAACCGGAATTCACCAGGCGTTGCTCCGCACCGGCGGTGTCGATAAGGTAGAAGCCGGGAATTTTGTCGTATCCGCCACGCTCAGCGATGATCCGGCCGTCAGCCAGGAAATGGGGGTTGGTATAGTCGCGCACCGTAGGTTTGACATCCTGATTGACGCGCTGCGAAGTGGTTAGTTGCAAATCCCGGGCCTGAATTTCCCAGAGAGAATCGATTTCTTCGCGGGTTTTCCGGTAGAGTTCGGGCGTACTCAAGCCCGTGTGTTTGTCG
>CAYWHT010000702.1:0-2467 GCA_964458135.1 uncultured Saprospiraceae bacterium
GTACTAGTGCCTGTAACATAAATTCCTATCGATAATTTCGGCCCGGTGCTCCGCGTTGCGCCTTGATCGGGGCCGAAATAGACTCGACATTTTTCGATCAAACGTTGCAGAGCATTATTCATTACCTTATCCTCAAATCAATTTACCATTCAACTTTCACCTCATGCATCCCAACCACCTCCCCATTTTGGCTTTATTCCTCCTGCTCGCCGCCTGTCAATCCTCCAAAAAAACCACCGCGGAGACGGAAACACCAGAGCCGGTCATGGAGCAAGTGCGCCGGGCCGCCCAGGAGAAATACGGTAAAAACGTGCGGATGACGTACAACCCCTCGCGCAACCTGGTGGCCGCCCAGCACGAAATAACTACCGGTAAAGAAGGGGCGCCCGGCACCCTTGCCTTTACGGTTTACAGTCTAAAGACCGGCAAACCCACCTGCAGTGATGCCGTGCCCACCGGCAAACTCAGCTGGCAGGATGACTTCCATCTGCAGGTGAAGATCGTGCCGGGCGCCCTGCGGGAATCGCGGATTGATGGGTATGGATATGTGTATCACGTGTTGACGGGGAAGCGGCGGGTTCTGGAGCGGTAAGTGGTCAGGACTTGTGAGTAACACCATGAGGTGAAAAAGCGGCTATCGTTTGTCCTGTCTTTCCTGCGAAGTGGACCCCCAGCGGGGGCAGCCGGATGGAGCGGCCCTCCGGTTCCGGGAGCAACCCCAAAAAAGGCGGCTCCTGCCGAGCCCAACCCATCTTTAAAGCACATCCTTGCTCATTTATGAAAAGCGCCCCGGCGGGGCGCCCGGTTGGTAGCCCCGGGCGGCAAGCCCGGGGTAAATAACCCGATCAGCTAGGTAGGCGCCCCCAGCGGGGGCAGCCGAAGGCCTGATTCCCAGCATCCTCCAAACCATTATCTCCCCCCTGCCTCACAATGCTCCATCAAATACTCCAAAATCGTCCGGCGAAGGTGGGGCGTCGTATTTTCCCCCTCATAGATGCCGTGCGAGCGGTTGGGGTAAGCCATGAAATCGAATTGCTTATCCTGGCGGATGAGCTCGTTGATGAGGGCTTCCGCGTGCTGGTAGTGCACGTTGTCGTCGGCCGTGCCGTGAATGAGGAGCAGGTTGCCCCGCAGATTGCCGGCGTGGGTGATGGGCGAGCCCTGCTCGTAATCTTCCGGATTTTCGGAAAGCAGGCCCATGTAGCGCTCTTCGTAGAGGTTGTCGTAGTACCGCAGATCGGTGACCGGGGCCACGGAGACGCCGGTCTGGTAGAGATCGGGATACTGAAACAGGAGGTTGAGCGTCATGGAGCCGCCGCCGCTCCATCCCCAGACGGCCACGCGGCGGGGATCGATATAGGGGAAGTTGAGCACTTGGCGGGCGCCCAGCGCCTGGTCGCGGGTGTTGATAATGCCGATCTTGCGGTAAATGCTTTTGCGCCACTCCCGCCCCTTCAGGCAGGGGGTGCCGCGGTTGTCCATTTTCACGACGATGTACCCGCGCTGGGCGAGCAGGTAATCCCAGGCCCGGCTGTCACTCCAGGCATCGACCGCCATTTGCCCCCAGGGCTCACCGTAAACGTGGAAGATGACGGGATACTGCCGGCGATCGTCAAAATCGGGGGGCTTGATCATCATGCCGTCAAGGGTAACGTCCTCGCGAGTCGTTACCTGGAAGAATTCCACTTCGGGCTCATCGAGCTTTTTGAGTTTATCCTTGAGGGCTTCGTTATCCACCAGGGTGGCCAACTGACCGTGACCGGGCAGGCTGACCAGCCGGACTTCCGGAGGAGTAGAGGCGTTGCTGTAGGTATGGATGGCGTACTGCCCGTTGGGCGAAATCTGGTAATCGTTGACGCCCGCAAAATCTTCGGGCGTCAAGCGTTCTACGCCGCCTTCGCCCCGGTAAGATACGCGGTACAAATAGCGCTGAGTGGAATTGTCGGGGCTGGCGCTGAAATAGGCGTAGCCGTTTTCCCGGTCGAGGCGGTACATCCTGGCCACGTCAAATTCCCCATCGGTAAGTAAGGAATCCTGTCCGTCTTCGAGACGTATTTTGTAGATGTGGCGCCAGCCGTCTTTTTCGGTGAGGCGGAGGACATACTCGTCATCGTCGACAACGGGCAAGGGGTCCATCCCCCGGCTGGCGTTGACATCGGGGAAGATAATATCTACGTAGGCCTCGTCGGTTTCGGTGTAGATATTTTCCAGTTGGCCGCGTTCGGGTTTATAGGTCCAGAGTTTATATTCATTTTGCTTGCGATTCATCTGGGTGATGAGCAGGGTGCTTTCGTTGACCCACTGCATGCGGGGCAGGTAGTTCTCCCGCTCCCCGCCCGGTATGGGTATCCACTGCACCCCACTGCGCTGAAAGCTGACGACGCCCACCTTGGCGGCGCTGGGTTTAAAGCCCACCTTAGGATATTGTACCGGTATGGTTTGGGAATAGACCGAATCGGTATTGTTG
>CAYWHT010000703.1:0-2443 GCA_964458135.1 uncultured Saprospiraceae bacterium
GTTACGGGTTGGGTTTTGAAGTCGAGCAGGCGATTGCAATTCCAGAGCCCCAGTTGGTTTACGGAAAAGCGGCTGAGCACTTTCCGGCGAATTAGGGCAGCCGAAGCGGGGAGTTTTTCTTCTTCGATTTTTTCCTCGACCGTGTTCCGGTACTTTAGGTTCAATGCGTTGCGGGCTTCTTCCAGAGAGTCTTCCAGTTGGGTGGTGAGTTCTTGCAGGGCGGCTCGTCTTTGCTGCAGCCGGCGCTTGTAGGCTGCCATTTCCCGGCGGTAGGATTGCCGGGCTTTTTCGTAAGCTTCGCCCACTAGTACGGGCTGAATCGTCAGTTGCAATTGCCGGTCTTCCCGCTCGAGGGTCAGGCGGTAATTTTGGTCGTCGAGGGGGCGGATGCGGAAGCGTCGCCAGTCCAGGCGGAGTAATTGTTCGTCAAAAGTGTCGGGCTGGTTGGTCACCCGCCAGATGGCCCCTTCGTAGAGGGGTGTTCGTTTACCGGTCAGCTCGACCTTGTCGCTGTTGATGTCGAGTTCCAGGGTTAAATCGTTGCGCCCGGCCCGCTGAGGAGCTACGGGCTTTTCCATTTGGAGCAGGCTGTCGCGCAGGGTTTGGGTGCGTTTTTCGTAGCGTTGTTCGATTTTGGCGAGTTCGTCCAGCAGGCTTTTTTTGGCGGCGTAGAGGGGGGCTTTGGGATCGAGGAGTTGATCGTCGAGTATTTGCATATCGGCGACGTCACGGAATACCCATCTGCGGGCGGCGGTGTCGAGTTGGTGGACTTGGTAGCGGGGGGAAACATTGAGGTTAAGGCTGGGGAGGGTAATTTCCGAAACCATTTCCACCCGGATAGATTTGTCGGGAGCGAGTTGTACTTGCTTGCCCCGGTGTAAGGCAAAGAGTTCGATCATGCCTGCCGATTCCATTTGGTAGCGATTGCCCGCAGAATCGTACTGCATGGGCACGCCGGAGAGGAAAAAGTCGACATAATCGCGCATTTGACGATACTGGAGGTTGATATTTCCCTGGATCGGGTTGCCGCGATCATCCATAAAAGCTTTTTCGGGCACGATGAGGCGGCTGCCGGGGCCCAGGTCTACGGCGCCCCCGGAGGCATTGGCGATTTGGCGGTTGCGGTAGGTCTTTTCGATTTGGGGCAGGGGTTGTTCCAGGAGCGGGCGGCTGGCGAAGTAGGATTCGGCCGACGGGTAGGCGTCATCCGTGCCAGACCGCGGCCCCGTACCCAGGTAGATCAGCAGGGCGAGCAGGGCGGCCGCCGCTGCGGATGCGAGATAGAGGAGCAAGGATCGCCGGCGGGGCGGGCGCGGTTTTCGCCTCCGCCGGTACTGCTCGAGCAGGGCGTCGAAATCCCGGTGGCGTTCGATCTCTTCCCGGGCGGGCGACTTGGGGTTCAAGCGAAAATCGTAATTTTTTCCCATTATCAAGGCTTTTCTTCGTGGATGACGGTCTCGCGGGGAGCCGCATCCGGATTATTGCGTACGGGCAATCACTTTGGCCTTCAATCGGTTCAGTATCCGGTAAGTTTTTACCTTGGCGTTGCTTTCGGTGATATTGAGGATGGCGGCAATTTCCTTGAAGGGGCGCCCCTCAAAAAATCGGAGTTCGATGAGTTGCAAGTCGTTTTCTTTGAGCTCGTCCAGGGCCGCGATCATGTTTTGAATTTGTCGTTCATCCTTAATGGGGGCGGCATCCTCCATCATATTGTAAAGGTCTCCTTCTTCCACGCTGACCACTCGTTGTTTGCGGTTTTGCCGGTAGTACTGAGCTACTTCGTTAGCGGCGATGCGAAACAGCCAAGCGGAAAAAGGCACCCCCCGGTACTCGTATTCCTTCAGGCGCTGTAAGGCTTTGAGAAAAACCTGTGAGCAGAGGTCAGCGGTCAGTGCTTCATCGGCGGTGCGGCGCAGGACAAAGCGAAATACCGGTTCGTAGTATCGGTTGTAGAGCGGTCGGAATCGACGGGGGTCCTGCTGGGCGGCCTGGATTTCTTTCCATTCGCGCTGCAGTTCATCGGGGGGCACGGATTTCCTGGAGCTGCTCATGCGCTCATTTTTTACGGCAATGCGGTTAATTTGCGAGTTGGAAAGCATTAAAATTAATGGATTCGTGATTAAAACCCTCACCGATGGCTGCAAAACCAACCGTTTCATTTGCATAATGCCGTTTCCTAAAAAAGTAACACCGCTAACCGCCTTAGATGAATATTTTTTTCATGTGATATGTTGGGATTATCCTGGCGCTACCCGTCTCTAAAGCACATCCTTGCTACTTCATGAAAAGAGCCCCGGCGGGGCCTCCGGTTGGTAGCTCCGCCGGGGCGTCGAGCCCGGGGCAAATGACGCGATCCGCCAGGTGGTGGGCGACCCTCCGGTTTCAGGAGCAGCCTCAAAGAAGGCTGCTCCTACGGAGCGCCAAGCCATCCTTAAGGCACACC
>CAYWHT010000704.1:0-2435 GCA_964458135.1 uncultured Saprospiraceae bacterium
CGGTCAGGCAACTATGGGCTATCTTTGATTCAAGAGTTGCACCCCACTCTTGAATGTGCCCCTTGTCTATCGTCAAAATATGCTCCCGGAAACGATCATTTACTTATTACACAGTGTACCAGAAGAAAAAATTAATATATAGTTAATTTCCGCCCCGGATCTTTGCGGGCCGGAATGAGTAGATTTTTTCTAAGAAAGAGCGAGATTTACCCAGGCCGCCCGTCGGCTCTACGTCTACGCTGCTTCTTTTAAAAGTCGCTGCATTGTCAAAGGTTTAAACCGGTATCATGGCTGGTCTGAAAATTGCCCTTAAAGCCCGATTAATTCTTTACCACAAAGGTAAAATTTTGTTGCTCAAGCAAACCAAACCCAACGGAGGAAATTACACCCTCGTGGGTGGAAATGTGGAGAAGTACGAGTTCGCCAAGCAGTCCCTGATCCGCGAAAGCTACGAAGAAGCCGGGATCTTACTGCGCGCCGAAGACCTCCAACTGGTGCACGTACTCCACAAAGTCAAAAATGGGCAGCACCGCATCGTCCTTTACTTCAAAGCTTACCGCTGGGAAGGAAATCTCAAGGCCCGCGAGACCCACAAATTCAAAGAAGCGGAATGGTTTTTTCTGGATGGGCTGCCTCCCAACCTTACCCAGACCGTTCGTCAGGTGTTGGAGGAATACCGCAACGGCATGCTGTATTCCGAATACGATTAAAAGCACTCATGCCTGATGCGTTAGTTACCGCTTATCCGCCGAGGAGAAAATGCGCTTCCAGCGAATGCCGTTGGCGATGCTGCCCTCTTTGGTGGAAAACCAGATAAAGAGCGGTTTGCCGACGATGTGGTTTTCCGGCACGAAGCCCCAGATGCGGGAGTCTTCCGAATTGTGGCGATTATCCCCCATCATCCAGTAGTAATCCATTGCAAAGGTATAGCTATCGGCGGCTTCGCCGTTGATGTAGATCTGGCCGTCTTGGACGGCGAGCTCGTTGCCTTCGTAGGCTTCAATAATCCGGCGGTACAAGGCCACGTTTTCGGGTGTGATGGATACGGTTTTTCCCTTTTTGGGGATGTAGATCGGCCCGTAGTTGTCATAGTTCCAGTCGGGGAAGTTAGCCGGATCGTGCGGGAAGAAGCGGCCGGGGTTGTTTTCCAGCTTGCCCATATCGACCTGTTCAATTGTGATGCTGGGGTCCATGTTTTGCACCTTCTCTTTTTGGGCGTCGGAAAGGATGACAAACATGGAAGTGCTGGACTGATTGATGATATCTTCGTTGGAAATCCCCCAGTCCGAGAAATTCCGGGTGTTGATCATTCCTTCGGGATAACTGACCAGGTACATGTATTGCAGATACTGCGGTTTTTCGGCTGCGGCGCCGTTGATGTAAACCTGCCGGTTGCGTATTTCCAAAGAGTCGCCCGGAAGGGCGATGCACCTTTTGATGTAGTGGTCTTTTTTATCCATGGGCCGGGTGACGAGCTGCGCCTGCCCCGATTTGATCATCTGTCGGTAAGGGGGTTGGACGGCGCCGCGCCGGTAGTCGTGGATACTCCAGGTGCGCGCCGGGAAAATGTAGACGGAATCGCCTTCGGGATAATTGAAAACGACGGGATCATTGCGGTTGATCTCTTCCAGGGCCGGAAAGCGGTAGTAGGGAAGTTGGGGGTTTTCCAGGTAGGATTCGCCGCCGATGATGGGCACGCGGTTGTGCAGCAAGGGAAGCATGAGGATGGTCTGTGGAGTACGGATGCCGTAGTGCGCCTTGCTAACGAACAGAAAGTCACCGACCAACAGGGACCCCTCCATCGAAGAAGTCGGGATGACGTAAGCTTCGATGAGAAACATCCGGATAAAGGCCGCCGCAAAAACCGCGAAAATGATGGCTTCGGCCCATTCGCGCGTAGCGGACTTGTGGTAGGGATTGTTGGCTTGCAGCTTCTTTAAAAGGCGCGTATTGTTTTTTTCTTTGGCTTCTTCGATTTGAGCCCGGTATTCCTTTTCCCGCACTAGGGTTGGCCCATCGTAGGCCTCGTCTTTATTTAGGCCGAGATAGATAAAATAAACCGGCCCGAAGACTACGGAGAGGGCGCTGTGCCAAAAGGTGTACTTGCGGAAAGAACGAACCATATCTACGCACAAACCCGCATAGATAAAGATGTTGACGATCGGTATCAATAAGAGTGCCGCCCACCAGCCGGGTCTTCCGACCATTTGACTCCAAATGACGAAGTTTAAGCCGGGAACCAGCCCCATCCAGGCGGGTCTGCCGGATTTTTTGAACAAGAAGAACAATCCGATGCTCAGTAGTACGTAGCCCGTAAGGAAAAATAAGAGAATGCCCATTTACGATTTTTTTGCGATCGCTATTCACTACCAACAAGAAGTGGCTAGTACACTGTGCAATAAGTAGCTTTGCGCTTTGGCAGTGTCTTTTGGCGA
>CAYWHT010000705.1:0-2425 GCA_964458135.1 uncultured Saprospiraceae bacterium
CCCAATGCCGGCCCGGGGCTTTTGAAGACGGCCGAAACCCGGTCCAAACAAGCGATCAATAACGTTCTGTGTAAGAATTATGCCCGCCTTGAGAAGCAGTGGCAGGTGGTGGAGCAGGCACCCAAGACGGCGCTTTACGAAGGAGGGCAACTGGTCAGTGCGCTGGATTTTTGGCAAGGCGCCTGTCCCAACGAAGCCTGGGCCCGGCAGTATTACGATTTGGATTTTGATTTGCCCGAAGCGGATAAATTTCCGGAAGAGCACGAACGCACGCGCCGGGTGGCCGATCATTACCAGAGTACGTTGCACGCCGCCCAGGCCTTCCTCCACAAAAGCCAGCAAGAGCACCTGAAAATCAATAAGCTCAAGGAAGATCTGCAGGAAGAACGGATCAAGTGTTTCAAAAGACGCAATCTACTTTTCTCCATTGTGGCGCTCATCGCCATCGGTTTCATGGTATGGGCGATCATTTTGAAGCAAAAAGCCGAACGGCTCCAGGAAAATCTCGAACTGCACGGCTTTATCGATATCCTTGCCAAAACCCAGGTGATCTTTGAGGATCCACGGGATAACGAAAAAAAGGATACGGTTTGGATACCCCAGATCAAAGACCGGATCAAAAATGACAAAGCCATTCGCTCCAATGAAGCGGTATTAAATGTCCTCGAGCAGCACAAATTTCTGGATATCGAACCGGCTTCCATCAGTACCCCGCTTCCGCCGAATTACCGCCGTATATCGGAACGGGCCATCCTGGAACTCGACGCTTTATTCCGGATCCTTAAAAGCGAGCAAGCTATCCGCAACGCCCTACCCGGTCAGTTTGAAAAGATGTTGGCCATGCCCGCCAAAGAAACAATAAATATCAAGGCCTATTCTTCGGCGGATCAGCCCGATGCTTTTCTACAATTCCCCTATCTCTACCAGTCGCTCAAAGAACATCTGGAGGCGAGTTACCTCCGTAAAGCGGTTTATTTGGGCGCTTCCGGAAAGGGGACCCAACAGATTCAGGATGATCCCGGTCATTACCGGCATTCGTCCATCGTATCTGATTTTTCTTCCAACCCTTCCGAAGCGGAAGAATTTGCATTTAGCGATCTGAACGGAAATATTTGGATATCCTCAAAACTGGGAGAACAAACCCAACTTGTTAGTCCCGGAAAGCCCGTAACTGGTATTCGCTATAGCCGCGATGGATCGTCTCTTTTTGCCGGCACCGCAGACGGCGGTGTCTACCGGTATGACGGGTTTAGAAATCCACAGGGGAAAGGCCCCAACATCCAACCAAAGCTCATTTATCAGGCGGCAAATGCGATCCTGTATATTGAAACCATTCATGATGCCCCGGAGCTGGTAATCGTCGACTCGAAGACCTTATTACTACTCGGAAAAGGCGCCAGGGGGTATTATCCGTTAGATTCGGAATCCCTGACCAATAGCCTGCCGATTATCCGGGCGGTAACTTCCGCGAATGAGGCTAAAACCTACTTAATCGGTGGGAAAGATGGTACGCTGGTCTATAACCTGAAGGCGCAGAATTTCGGACCGCCCCATACGATCGAGCATAAAGGCGCTACCATTACCGCTATCGGCATCCAGGAAGGGGAGGCACCCAAAATTGCGCTGGGCAGCGAAAGCGGTATGGTCTGGATCGAGCGCTTCGATGACCTAAAAAGCAGTCATCAGCTATCAGATAAAAGGGGTGTGGACTACCATCGTTCCGCGGTCACCGGCCTGCGCTTCAACCCGGTCTATCCGCAAATGGCTTCCGCAAGCTTGGATGGCAGCATCCGGCTGTGGAACCTCAATATGGATAAAAACGAAGGTTTCGATAATGTACGCCTGGAGAACACCCGGCAGGGCGTGTGGAGCATATGCTACATCAATAAAGATGAGTTGGTTGCAACCGAAAATGTTAATCTGCGGGTTTGGAAAACCAACGCCCATGCGCTGATGACTGCCCTTGCCGAAGCATCGGGCAAGCCCATTCCGGAATAAGAGATAATTCACGAGCAATCGAACACAATGTCAGAGACGAAGGATCAAACCGAAGCATTACTGGAAATACTGACCGGGGGCCGGCAATCGCTGCATCTATGCATGCCGGGCCGGCCGGGGCTCCGCTTTTTTATGGCGCTGCAAAACTTTGCCCGGCAAGGGCTTGAACTGGAAGTGGTCCTTCAGAAAAACTGGCTGGATAAGCTGGATTTGGAAGCTGCCTATTTTGAGGGATTACAACAATCGGGCGGCCAGGTCTATGTACATTCCTCCACCCTTCGGACAAGCAAACGGTACTTCGCCATTATCGACGGGAAGCGGGTGGCCGAAGCATCGCTGTTACGGGCCGGAGCGTGTGATCTGCACACGGAACCGTCGGCAGTGGCCGCTTACCAGCGTCAATACTATCGTCTGAGAAGCCAATGCG
>CAYWHT010000706.1:0-2422 GCA_964458135.1 uncultured Saprospiraceae bacterium
CATGGGTGGTGACGAGCCCGATGAGGTTGCCGTCATCCACCACCGGTAGGGCGTGGAAAAGGTTTTCCTGAAAGATGCCCGCCGCGATGGAGAGGGTGTCATCCGGATCCAGTGTGGCCAGTTGTTTGGTCATGATCTCACTTACCTCCATGCTGCGGTAGAGCTTCTCGTTGAGGCAGTCGTACTTGTCTTTGTCAAACAAGGCGAGCATGTGGTTCACTTTCAAAAAATCGGATTTGCTGATGATGCCCGCAAGTTTGCCGTCTTTGTTCACCACGGGAATATGGTGGATGGAGTTGGCGCTGAAGATTTCCTGTACCCGGTCCAGCCGGTCGGTCGGTTTGACAATCAACAAATCGCGACTCATAATTTCTTTGACGGGGATCTGCAGTGTCTTGGTCATGGCACACGAGTTTTGGTGATCATTGGTTGGTGTTGGGGTTACATTGTGGCGTCCGCGAAGCGCCGGCTTTTGGCCGCTTCTGTCAGCTCCTATGGCAAATATGGCTTTTAGCGGGCGTTGGGGAAATGAGGATTATCAGGAAGGGATTTGATATTTGTCATTGGGTGGTGGATAGTGCCCGTCCTCATCCTTCGGCCGGGTAAAAATGGCGCCCGCCTCCCGGCCGGCGCCATTTACAATTAATAAAGGCCTGTGTCCCCGGAACCCGACCACCTTCGCAGTGATCTTCATCCGGAACACAGGCCCCTTAACCTCTAGGAGTGATGGCCTTCTTTTGTTTGTTTACAGTTCGGTTTCCTGTTCGGTGTATTCCGTCATCGGCAGGTTGGTTTCGGCCAGGGCCTTGAAACCACCTTTGATGTTGACTACTTGCTCAAAGCCGCGCGACTTGAGGATGGAGGCGGCGATCATGGAGCGGTAACCGCCGGCGCAATGGACGTAGTACATCGTGTCGCGATCCACCTGGTTCATGTTGCGGTTGATGAAGTCGAGCGGGAAGTTTTGCGCTCCTTCTACGTGCTGAGCGTTGTATTCGCTGGACTTTCGCACGTCGAGCAGGTTGACGTCGGGCTCGGCGTACAGGCGGGCGAATTCTTCGGCCGTTACTTCCTGAATGGTGTCGACATCTTCGCCGGCTTTTTCCCAGGCTTCGAAGCCGCCTTCCAGGTAGCCGATGGAGTTGTCATACCCCACGCGGGCCAGACGGGTCACGACTTCGTTTTCGCGGCCCTCATCGCTAATGAAGAGGATGGGCTGCTTGAGGTCGGTAATTAGGGCGCCGACCCACATGGCGAAGTTGTCGTCGATGCCGATGAAAATGGCGCCCGGAATAAAGCCTTTGGCGAATACGTCCTGGTGGCGCGTATCCAGCACCAGCGCTTCTTCTTCGGCCCAGGCGGCTTTGAAGGCGCGTACGCTAAGGGCTTGGGTGCCCTGCTCGCGAACCTTGTCGATGCTCTCGTACCCCATCTTGTTCATGACGGCGTTCTTGGGGAAGTACTGCGGCGGCTCCACCAATCCGGTGGTCACTTCCTTGACGAACTCTTCCCTGCTCATGTCGGAACGCAGGGCGTAGTTGGTCAGCTTCTGGTCACCGAGGTAGCCCCAGGTTTCTTTGCTCATCTTCTTACCGCAAGCGGAACCGGCGCCGTGCCCGGGATAGACGAGGACGTCGTCGGCCAGCGGCATAATCTTATTGCGCAGGCTATCGAAAAGGTGGCCGGCGAGGTCCTCGCGCGACAGGTCGGTCTTCACGGCCAGATCCGGACGGCCAACGTCGCCCAGGAAGAGGGTGTCTCCCGTGAAAATGGCGTAGTCTTTGCCGTTTTCATCACGCAGGAGATAGGTAGAAGACTCCATGGTGTGACCCGGCGTATGCATGACCACGATGGTCGCTTTACCCACTTTCAGCTCTTCACCGTCTTTGGCGACGTGGGCTTCGAAGTTGGGCTCGGCCGTGGGGCCGTAAACGATCGTGGCGCCGGTTTTCCGGGCCAGATCGAGGTGTCCGGAGACAAAGTCGGCGTGGAAGTGCGTCTCCAGTACGTATTTGATTTTGGCATTGTCTTCTTTGGCGCGCTCTACGTAAGGTTCCGTTTCGCGCAAGGGGTCAATGATGACGGCTTCTCCGTCGCTTTCAATGTAATAGGCGGCTTCCGCCAGACAACCGGTATAGATTTGTTCTACCTTCATGATGCTAAAGTTTTTTGCTTTCAAGTTTAATGAACATTCAAAAGCATGAATGTTTTTTCATGCTTCTGGTGTACAAATTTAATGCCCCGCTAAAAGCTGGAAAGTGATGCGGATCACTTCGGGGGATGATGTTTGTCACCCTTTTGGGGTTGGGTAGGTCATTGCAATGTTGGTAGTTAGTAGTGGGTAGCGGCTTCGTAGCCATGGAAGTACTGCTGGGGATCGCCGATTAAAAAGCCAGAGTGAGTCGTTTTCCGACGCACCGGT
>CAYWHT010000707.1:0-2421 GCA_964458135.1 uncultured Saprospiraceae bacterium
CCCGCCGCCGCCGGCGCGCCCCCACGCCCCCGCATCCCCAGCGGCCGTCCCACCGGCCGCATCGCGGTCGCCAGCCCCGACCACCTCACCCTCCAGATCCAGAATTTCCAGTTCTACCGGGCCGCTAACGTTCCGCTGCAAGCTGTAGTCCATGACGATGCCCGGCCGCGGGTATTGGGGCGCCAGCTCGCCGTCCATGTAGAAGGGATACCGCATCCGCAAGGTCTTGCGGGGCTGGAACAACTGTACGGTCGTTTTTTCCATTCCCCCCGCCATGGCGCGCAGGGAGCTCAGGTCATCCAGGATCCAGAAGCCGCGGCCCATGGTTGACATTACCAGGTCACCGCGATGCACTTTGATATCCGTAATCGGCGTGATGGGCAGATTTTGCTGCAGGGGTTGCCAGTTGGCGCCATCGTCCGTGGAGATAAACAGGCCGTATTCCGTGCCGGCGTACAGTAGGCCTTCCCGTACGGGATCTTCGCGCAGCACGCGCACCGGGTAATCGGCCGGAATGCCGTTGTTGCCGTCGGTCAGCAAGGTCCAGCTCCGGCCGTAATCTTCGGTGCGGTAGATGTAGGGCTTCCAATCGCCCAGCATGTAGCGCATCGTGCTGAAGTAAGCTTTACCCGCCCGGTGGGGGGAGGGCTCTACGCAGTCGACGCGGCCGCCCGGCGCCAGTCCGTCGGGTGTCACCTTATTCCAATTCTTGCCACCGTTGCGCGTCACGTGTACGGGGCCGTCATTGGCGCCCACCCAGATGAGGCCTTCTTCCAGCGGGCTTTCGCGTACGGCGTAGATGGTGCTGTAAAATTCCTCGCCGGTGATGTCGCGCGTGATCGGCGCACCGGAGATGACCTGCTTATCGGCTTCAAAGGCCGTCAAATCGGGGGAGATGGTCTCCCATTCCCGCCCGTGGTTGGTCGTTCTGTGGAGGTATTGCGAAGCGTGGTACACCACATCCGGATCATGCGGCGACACGTGGATGGGCGACACCCGCTGGAAGCGGTACTTCAGATCCTTCGGGTTATGGCCGTACATGTACTGGCCGCCCACGTAGTAGCTGCGTTCTTGCCCGGTGCGACGGTCGTATACCCCGAAGCGCCCCTTGCAGTTGGCGTAAACCAGGTTGGGATTGTCGGGCTTGGGCACCGCCGGTCCGGTCTCGCAGCCGCCAACGGCTTCCCAGAAGCCCATCGGGCCGGAAGGGCGAGAGGAGGGGGGCAGGGACGGAATCGAGATCGTTGAATTATCCTGTTGCCCGGCGTAGACCCAGTAAGGATAGCGGTTGTCGACCTCCACCTGGTACAGTTCAGCCGTGGGTTGGTTGCTTTGGGTCGACCAGGTGAAGCCCGCATCACGCGTCACGTTGGCGCCCCCGTCGTTGGATTGGATCCAGACGGAGGTGTCGCGCGGGTTGATCCACAGGTCGTGGTTATCGCCGTGGGGCGTGCTGCGGCGCGTCCAGTCTTTGCCGCCGTTATGGGAAATCCAGAAGCGGGTGGCGCTGACGTAGACGGCATCGGCATTGCCGGGATTGGCGTCGACATTGCAGTAGTAGAAGGGCCGGTCGAGCAATGGTTTTTCGGTGCTCATCAGTTTCCAGTTTTCGCCTTTGTCGTCGGAGCGGTAGAGGCCGCCTTCGCCCACCGGGGCTTCGATCAAGGCGTAGACGCGGTTGGGCTTGTCTCTGGAAACCGCCAGATCGGCCTTGCCGATGATGCCCTGGGGCAGGCCCTTTTCCAGCTTAGTCCAGGTATCGCCCCCATCCATGGAGCGGTAGACGCCCCCTTCCTTGCCGCCGCTGATAATCGTCCAGGGCTTGCGTTCGCCCCGCCAGGCGGCAGCGTAGAGGATGTCGGGATTGGTGGGGTGAAATTCCACGTCGGTGATGCCCGTAGTATCGGAGATGTGGAGGACTTTTTCCCAGTTGCGGCCACCGTCCTGGGTGCGGTATAGGCCGCGCTCTTCATTGGCTTGGAAAGCCTGCCCGATGGCGGCCACGAAGACGACGTCGGCATTGGAGGGGTGGATTTCCACCGCCCCGATCTGGCCGGTTTTTTCCAGGCCGAGATGCCGCCAGCTTTTGCCGGCGTTGGTGGATTTATAGACGCCCTTGCCGGCGATGACGTTGGAGCGCATGCCGTCGGAACCCGTACCTACGTATACGATATCGGGATTGGTCAGCGCTACGCGGATGGCCCCGATGGAGGGGGTGGCGAAATAGCCGTCGGAGACGTTGCGCCAGTGTTGTCCGTAATCGTCGGTTCTCCAGACCCCGCCGCCCGTGGCGCCCATGTAGAAGGTGCCGGCTTGGGAGGGGATGCCCGCTACGGCCGTCACGCGGCCGCCCCGGTTGGGGCCGAGGTTGCGGTATTCGAGATGCTGGAGCATCGAGCTGTCGATGGTTTGTGCGGTTAG
>CAYWHT010000708.1:0-2416 GCA_964458135.1 uncultured Saprospiraceae bacterium
TCGACCAGGATATATTTGCGCCCCCGCAGCCGGTCTTCGGGCCATTCGGTAGACATGCCGTCGGGTAAGGGGGCTACCGGTGGTTCGCTGTAATAGTCTTTGATATCGATTTCGGAGGTCGTTTTTTGGGCTTCGTAAACCTGGTCAAGGGTAATGATTTCCGACCACTGTTGCCAGCCCTCAGTTTGGTGTACCTGGTTGCCGGTAAATTCGAAGGCGGAAGGCGGCATGGCGGCTTGCAGCAGCTGACCGAAGTCGTGGAAACTATTATCCCAAATGCGTACGTTAGCCGTTTTTTCGATATGCAGGGGCAGGTCAGTGTCCGTAAATATGTTGGCGCGGATGGCATAATCTCTGGACTGGACATCCCGCCGTTGGGCGTATCCCCAATCCGGAGGTTGCTGTTCGCGCTCCCAAAGCCGGATGCCGGTCTCGTTATCGGCCAGATAGTTGTGAACGATATCGTTGTTTTGCCCGTGCTCGATGGCGATGGCGCATTCGTTGCCGCGCAACTGGTTGCCCAGGATGAGCGTCTCGTAACTGTAACCGCCCCAAATGCCGTAGCGGCATTCTTCCATGCGGTTGGCGATGATTTCGTTGCGGCTAAAGGTGACTTCTACGCCGTTGGTCGGGGCGTGGGAAAAGTCATTTTTGTAGATCACATTGCCGTTGCAGCCGCCTTGTCCGCTATCCATGGTTTCGCGTCCGGCCCAGAGGAAAAAGCCGTCCCCCGAATGGGTGGCCGAATTAAAGGCAAAAATATTGTCGTTGCTTTGTTCGTAACAGAGTATGCCGGCGGAATCCTGCCCCCGGCTGTAAAAACCGTGGCTGTACCCCCGCACATTCCAGTCGAGGCGATTATGCATAATGCGATTGCGGCTACTGCGGTAGAGCCCGATGCCGATACCCGAATTGAACTCGACGAGGTTATTGTACACCAGGCCGTCGTTGCAGCCCGTCATCATGATGCCGTTCTGCCCGCCGGTTACCCGGACCTCTTTAACCACGGGCGCCGCACAGTTTTTCAGATAGAGGGCGGCACCGTAGCGCAGCCATTCGTCCGCTTCGTTATCGTGATAACTCAGCCAATCGGAAAGGTCCTCCCGCTCCCGGGTGCTTCGCAGGCGCTGCCGGTAGTTGTAGCTCAAGTCAGCATTTTCGACGCGTAAATCCGTCACCCCTTCCGCCATTACGCCCACCTTGTACCCGCGGAGCGAAAGGTTTTTGAGCGTTACATCTTCGCCGCGCACCAATATGCCCAATCCGCGGAAGGTGTTGGGCAACTGCCCGGTCGTATCTCCTCTCAGGCGCGCCCCGTTGAAATCAACCGTAATGCCCGAGCCCTCGATTACAATCTGGGGGTGCAGGCTGTCGCGGCCCGGGAGATAGTACTCCCCTTTTTTGATGAGGGTGCTTTCGGTGATGCGCATGCCCGCTTTCAGATCGCGCTGCTGGTCGCTATGGCATCCCAAAAGGGAAAAGACGAGCCAAAAAAACAGCAGGATTTCACCGGAGGAACTGCCCACATTCAGTTTAAGCGCCCGTTCGGATTTTGCTTTTTTGCCGGGGCGGGAATACAATATGGAGGAGAATGAAAAAGTTCTAAACATTGTCGCTAAGTTATCTTTTGTATGTTTGCACTATAACTTTATGGCCCGTAGATTGAGCCAGTAGGATTTTTTTAGAGAGCGATTCATTTATGAGCATTTACGGCATTGAAATTAAAATATCTATGGAAGATGTGGCGCTGATCATGGGTCGAAATTTTCGGCGCGACTACCAGGAGGCCCTTCATTCGGCCACTTGCCCTTATTGTCAGAAGCTGAACCAGGCCAGCATTAAGGTGGAAAGCTGTTGGTTAAACAGCGCGGGCGACATCATCTTGGAGGGGCCGTGCCAGAAGTGCGGCCAGCATTTGGAGCGCTACGTGGATACCGGAATCCATCCGCAGCAGTACGATCAAGCCATGAGTATCCGGGAGTTGAAAATGGAAGTTTTAAAGGATTATGAAGCGCGTCTTTCACGGGATTGAGCAGACGATAAAGGTTCATAAAACCCATTTGCAGATTCAACTTTCGAGCCCATCTTTGAACTTATCCGGTGAGTCCAAACAGCCATTCGATTACTTTTCCCATTACCAGCACCGAAAGCGCGATCAAGCTTAGCATAACCAAAACGATGAGCACTAATACCCACCAGGCGCCGCCACCGTGGGCCTCCTCCGCATAGTGCTCTTCCAAAAGGCGCAGATTTCTTCGATTGGCCCGGTAAGCCAGATCAAAAATGTTGCCAAACACCGGAATGGCGCCCACTACGCTATCCAGCAGTACATTGCCAATCATTCTTACGATGAGCATTCCACTGGCGCCGTAGCGAGCCATCGTCAGGATCAAAAAACCGGAAATAACAAAACTGA